>CANPXA010000032.1 GCA_947585525.1 uncultured Akkermansia sp.
ACGGGCACGGTGGAGCTGAATGGCAAGGATGTCACGCTGAAGGGCGTGGTGGGCGGCTACGGCGACACCGTGAGTCTGAAGAACGCGGGCAGTGGAGACATCGTGCTCGCGGGCAAGAATACCACGACCGGCGCGCTGATCACGGGCGACGGTACGGATGGAGCGGCCACCGGCGGCTTTGTGCTGGACGGCGAGGGCGCGATCTGGAGAGGTCAGACACTGGAGGGCAACGGAAACTTCACCCTCAGGGAAGGCACGCTGACCCGAGGCAGTAAGTTCGATAAGGGCGATGGCAGCAGCATCGTGGTGGATGCCACGGGCAAGGTGGACGTGAGAGGCATGGAGGCGGGTATGCTCGGTGATATTACGGTGAACGGCTCGCAGGGCGGACAGCTCACGGGCGTGAGCGGCGACATCAAGGCGAGCGAGTACGAAGTCAAGCTGGTGTTCGGTGAGGGCAACGTCGGGACGTCGCTCGACGGAGGGAAGGCGTTGATTGAGACGGCGGATGGCGGCAACCTGGTGCTGGGCGGCGAAGAGTCCGACCCGAGCCGGTTCACGATCGACCTGAACGAAAAAGCCTTGAAGGAACTCCTGAAGGACCACAAAGATGATGATCAGCTGAGCTACCTGAACGTGTTGAACGGCGGAGAGATGGAGTCGGACGGCTACATGGACCTGAGCAAGTATCTGACCGGCTACGCTAAGTTGGTGAGCGAGCTCGGATTGACCTTCAGCTACGCGGGGAACGGCGACATCGTGGTGTCGGGCTTCTCGACGGATGTGTATCTCGTGCTGGATGGAGACGAGTACGGCGGACGCGAAAACAGCGTCACGGTGGGCGAGAACAGCGAGAACATGGAGAAAGCCAAGTCCGTGGTGGTGGATGAGGAGCAGACGCTCACCCTGCAGGACAACAGCATCGAGGATAAGGAGGTGACTCTGAACAACCTCGTGGGTCTGGAGGGTTCTACGCTGGATGTACAGAAGAAGACCGGGGAGGGTAGTGGCAAGCTCACGGTCAACTTCCACAACGAGCTTGTGAGTGCGCAGGATTCGCTGGACGGCACAGGCTGGAACAAGGGTCAGGTGGCGGACAATGAAGGACATACCGTGAACGACGAGAAGCAGGACGGCTTCGACGTGCGCGGCATGGACACGACGTTTGAAGGCACCGTGAAGGGCGGCGACAAAGTGAACTTCCAGAAGGCAGGGGCAGGTCAGCTGACGCTCGGCAGTGCGAAGACCGGCAACGGCGGTCTGAATGCGCAGGGCGACCTGACGCTCTACGATGGCGGCATCACCTTGCAGGGCAATGCTACCGACAAGGGCAACAGCGTGGATAGCCTCGTGTTCGCCTACGGCAGCGGGGAAGATGATTTGGCAGATACGGCGGTTAGGGAGGACGTCGACAAGACCGATGACAACACGGGTCTGACCCTCAAGAACGGCGCGGATATCACCGTGCACGACATTAAGGAGGATGGTGGTAAAGTCGATGGCGGCAGAACCGGCGGCGACATCACGCTCGGCAAGGACAGCGTGTTCACCTTCGACAACTCGGCGAAGGATGGCGAGGACGGCACGGTGCTGAGCGACACGACCTTCAAGGCCGGGACGGATGCGGAGGGCAAGGCTGCGGGCGGTACGCTCGTGGTGGGAGGCAATAAGAAGGACGCTGACGGAATCCAGAGCGGGTCGAGTCTGACCCTGGACGGCGCGCAAGCCGGGCTGGATGGAGTTGGCATGGAGGTGAAGGACGGCGGTGAGGTGACGCTCTCCGGCGGTGCGGTGGCGAAGGACAGCGACATCACGGTGTCCGGCAGCAGGACGAGCGGCAAGGATGAGACGACCGGCAGCAAGCTGACGGTGGAGGGCGAGGGCTCGTCCATCACGGGCGCTGGCGACATCACGGTGAAGGACGGCGGCGAGCTGACGCTGAGCGATGGCGGCAGCATCGGCGGCTGGACGGAGAAGCTCGATGAGAACGGCAAGCCTGTGGTGGATGAGGATGGCAATCCCGTGATGGAGAAGACGCACACGGGTGACATCACCGTCGGTAAGGACTCCAAGCTCACGGTCGAGGATAAGGCGGAAGGCGGAGAGTCCGGCAAGCTGGCGACGGCTGGACAGCTGGAGGTCGCCGGAACGGTTGACCTGAACGGCACCAAGGATAACAGCGTCGGCGCGCTCTCCGGCGAGGGTACGCTGAGCGCGAACGAAGGATCTGAGCTGCACATCACCGGTAAGGAAGGGGCGGCAAAAGAAGACCTCCCCTTCTCGGGCACACTGACGACCGATCCGGTTGACGGGAAGCTGCCGGAGAAGGGCGGCAAGCTCGTGGTGGATGAGGGAGGAGCACTCACCCTGAAGGATATCACCAGCGGAGGAGATGATGGAAAGAGCGCGCTGTGGAGCGCCGAAGTGGCGAAGGGCGGGACGTTGACCTTGGATGCGGATCAAAAGGACGTGTACATGGACGACATCACGCTGATGGGCGGCAGCTTGTTGGAGCTGAAATATCACGACGGAGAGCCGGAGGTGCACGCCAATGTGGATCTGAGCAAGGTCGGGGATGAGAAGGCGAACCTGAGAGTGGACATCTCTGATTTGACGCAGGTGGGCAACAGCATCGACCTGGGCAAAGGCTTGACCTTCAGTCCGGAGACCGATAGGGAACTCGCCAGTAAGCTGGATGTGAAATTGGATGGACCGGGAGCTTCGCACTTCAATTCTGAGCTGAAGGAGAAGGAAAATGGCAGCGGCTACGAGATCGTGATCGATGCCGTGGAGGGCAACGCCTGGAAGACACCCGGCATGGAGAAGAATGTGGCGGCCGGCGCCGATTTGGCGTGGGATATGGATGACCCGAATTCCAAGACCTTCAAGTACCTGCAGGGTGCAGGCGCGAGCGGCGACCTCGCTAAGCTCTACACCGCGATCAGCGAGACGTACAACCCGTCCATCCTCTCGGCTTTGGGTATGGCGGCGCCGGTGTCGGATCTGAATCGCACGCTGGCAGGAATGGCAGGTGCATCGATCTCGACGTTGGGCAGCGCGTTCAGTCAGGATATCGAGAGGCAGCTCTCCAGCGTGCGCAACCGCACGACGATGTTGGGCGATGCGCAGGTGAACGCCGATCCGGGCGAGCCGAAGCTGAACTTCTGGCTCAATGCCGAGAGCGGCTACCACAAGCTGGATGCCGATGGCTGGGCTCCGGGATTCACTCTGAACGGCTGGGGAGGCTCGCTCGGCGCCTCGATGCAGATCAACCAGAATGTGACGGCGGGTCTGGCTCTCACGGCGATGTACAACGACCTCAAGACGGATTCGGCGGACATGGGCAAGGGCGATTTGGATACCACCTACCTGAGCGGCTTCGCCCGCATCCAGAAGGGCACGTGGGCGCACACCTTCATCGCTACGGTCGGCACGGCGGATGTGTCTCTTGACCGCACGGTCAGCTACGGACCCGGCGCGTACACGACGCACGGCGAGACGGATGGCTACGCGCTCGGCCTCATGTACGAGGTGGCGAAGACGTACCTGATGAACCGCGATGGCACCACGGCTCTGCAGCCGGTGTTCAATGTGCAGTTCCGTCACGCGGCGGTGAACGGCTACACGGAGACGGGCAGCGACGCCGGGTTGCGTGTGGACGACATCACGCAGGACACCCTCACCTTCGGGTTGGGAGCACGCGTGCAGACGATGGTGCATGAGAACGTGTTCGGACGCTCGACGGTGTTTGAGGCGCGTGCGATGTTGAAGGCTGACGTGGGCGACAACGCCGGCACGGCCGACAACGCCCTCATCCACGGCGGCGTGACCCGAGAGGTGGAGAGCGCCAAGGCAGGCGACGTCGGGGTTGAGATCGGGGCAGGGCTCACCATCCCGGTGGGCAGCCGCGGCGGCACCTTCTTCATCGACGGCTCCTTCGAGTTCCGCTCTCGCTACAGCGACATCAACGCAAGCGCGGGTTACAGAATCAGCTTCTGACGAAGCGTGATTCTGTAACTATTTACGATGTACGATTTACGATTTACGATTTCGGGAAATTCGCGCGCTGCCGCGCGGGAAGGCCGAGCTGGTGCGGAGCGGGAGCGCCAATTTACGAATTGCTCTTCGTCTCAATCCGTTTTCGTACGGCAGTGCGCGAATTTTCTACATTGAAAATAAGCGTCTTTGGAGATCGCTATTCATCAATCATCCTGGAAGATACAGGAAGGATTGAGGCGCGGATGACACTCCCAATGAATCAAGAGAAAGAGGAGGGTCATAAACTTTTAAATCTCCTAGTTCAAAAGCTACCGCTGTGTTCCTTCCTTTGTAGTAGCTATCAAAAAACTCTTTGCTTATTCCGGAAAAATTTTTAGTTAACTCCCATACTTTTTGCGGGGAGTTTTCCAAGATAGAGGAAACACAAACCTCGGCTACAATTTTCTTTACAGGATGAGTAGAGTAGATAAGAATTTTATCGACTGCTCGCTTACACCTTTGTTTCCTGTATTCATACCGTTTATCCCCGGACAATATATGTTCGACATATTCGGGCTTAATTGATAATAATATTTGACACATTGACGCCTCCCTCCTTCAAAATCGATTGAAATTGCTCGCTGGAAAGATGTATTTTTGTAGGATATTCTCCGCTTTTCACCCAGAATCCGTTATTTTCCAACCAATCCATATTGACGTTGTTTCCTGCTCCGAAAAAACCGCAGTACAGCAACTCAACAATGGTTAAATTCATGTATGACTCATATTGACGTTTCAACTCATCTTCGTTGAAGATAGCCTTATTGGTAATTATTTCCTTAATTTTTTTTCAAAACTCCATAGTCGGATAATTCTTGACATTGAGATGAAGCGGAGGCAATTGATTGACCTCTAACTCTAATTTTGCGACTTCTTCTATGAGGACAGAAAATTCCGGAGCATCGTGCGGAAGCATTTCTTTTTTCATTTTTGCATAATCAAGTTCTAAGTCAGCTTTGATCGTCTCGCATGGCATCAGATGCATGGAGCCTGGAACAGCATGGGGATAATCAGCCCAACCCGATCGGTAAAAGTAGTACTTAAAAGATGACACTTGGTAAAGCAACCTCACATCAGTAAAAGCCCTTTGCTTAAGATCGTCGTTTCGCGCCATCATAACGGCATCATAGTAGTGACGGGCATATCGTAGCGGCAAAGCAGTAGGACGGTTCGCCTGTGAATGAAGAATAGTGATTTTCTCCCAAAA
This sequence comes from uncultured Akkermansia sp., assembly GCA_947585525.1. GTDB lineage: Bacteria > Verrucomicrobiota > Verrucomicrobiia > Verrucomicrobiales > Akkermansiaceae > Akkermansia. The sequence continues at coordinate 5,246 of CANPXA010000032.1, forward strand.
AGATCGTTCGGCTGTGCTCGCTACAACGCTTGTTTCCGCTCCATAAAACAGGTGAGGATATATCTCTGCCATGTATGGACGCACCGTGTGTTCCGCATGCGGGTTCCAGGCGGCTTTCGGACCTATTTCCAGCAAGACACGAGGTCTGATGTATGAAGACTCGTAATTTCTCGGGTAGGTAACAGCAATGATCTCCGGAGTTTCTTGAAATATGTCAGCGGAACAGACATCGCCGCAACAATCTCGAACGACCGGGAGAATCTTTTGTGCAATCTGCTGCGCGTTCCATTCATCCAGAGCTTCCATCATCCTCTCTCTGCCGGATTTCCCATAGTGCTGCCCAGGATTCAAATTATATTCGGTACAGAAATCCGACCAATCCAGGATGAGATCGATATCTTCCGAAAAACGTTTAATGAGGCCATATACCTTGGATAAGCATGTTCCCCCCTTGAAGATTATGGATTTCTTCAAAGGAGACTGAAACAAACGCTGCAATATCCAACAAACCCAGAAATCTTTTTCAATCGCAGCAGGATCCATATCCAACTTGGCTGCAGTCTGACCGATAATTTCGAGTTGTTCTCGTTTAGGGCGATTGATAAAGTTATTCATTGGCGGAAAGCATGATCATGGTACGAATGGATGAGCGAAGCTTTTCAGTCAACAAAGGGGTCGCCTTGTTGAGACTCCGGATGAGCTCCGGAGTGAGAATCGTCTTGATTTTCGGAAGGTACGAGTCAGAGAAACTCAAGTCTCCCAGTTCCTTGATGGCTTGAATGAAGAGCTCACACTGTTCATCGCCAAGCTGTGATTGCTTTGAGGAAACGTGCTTGAACTCGATCGTACGATTGTCGATTCGGTAAAAACGATTGGGACCACTCGAAAAATAGAGCAGCCGTGTGGGGAGCTGCGTGCTGAGTCCCCAATAATTGAGAGCCGCACTTCCCGAGGGTTGTAAGTGCCATTTGTACTTACGAGCAAGTGCGGCAGCGACAAGTCGCAAATCGGGCGCAAGACATTCCCGGAGCAATTTGCTGTATCTGGGATAGTCATAGAGTCCGCGCCATAATTGACGTATTGTACCCCGTTTTTTGAGCTGGTTCAGCGTACACGCAACGTTCGCATCATTGGACAGCGAAAAAAAATCGCTGTTGGAAAAAACACAGCCTCTCCCCCAACGACGCAGATAGTTGAGGATTTTTCTTTCCAAAGAAAGCTTACTTGTTGCCGCCCCCATCATGTCCTGAGTTTAACATAATTTTCCTCGTATTCAAGACAATTTTTCAATCATTCATAAATTAAATAAATCAAGATAATTATATGAAATATCTTTATATAAAAATATTACTTTTTCCTATAAGAACAATGACCAAAAACCTCAATGTAACTTTCTAATCAGCCTTTCGCCTTGTTTCCAAAATTCCCCTGCGCCTTCGCTCCGCATCCCGCGCGTAGCGCGCGAATTCTCCAAATCGTAAATCAATTCATGGACGATGGACGATGGACGGGGGCGCCTGGCGACGCCTATTTACGATTTACGATTTACGATTTACGATGTGGGAAATTCCGCGCCGTCGGCGCAATTTAGCGGAGCGAATGCGCAGCAGAATTTTCGGGAACAGGCGTAAAGGGTAGCTAGAAAGCGGCTGGGGCGAGCGGGGCTCGCCCATGTACGATGGACGATGGACGATGGACGATGTGGAAATAATGCGCGCTTCGCGCGTGGGAGGGCGGGGCGAGGGAGAAGGCGGGGGTGCGGGTTGTTGAAAAATTGATGTAAATGGTCAAGATAATTTTGGGAAAGGTGAAAAAAAGTATTGATTTTTTTGATCAATAGAATAGAATGGACGGGAAGGAAGAAAGCAAAGTGAGGCGATGAAGATCGAAGTCAGCCGGAAGATGCTCAAATTACTGCAGGACGGACGGGCTCTGCGGGCGAAATTTGGGCAGCGGAGGGCGGAGAACATCGAGATGAGGCTTCAGCGTATGCACGATGCGGAAACCCTGGCGGACGTGGCCGCGGTGAGTTCTTTTCAATTTCATGAATTGACGGGGAATCGCCAAGGACAGCTGTCGATATCGGTATTAAACAATTACAAGATGGTATTTGTATGTAATGAATCACCCATACCTCGAGCATCGGACGGAGCGCTGGATCTGAAGCAGATCAAGGCGGTGCGAATCATCGAATTATGTGTTGATTATCACTAACTCTAACAAAAACAAGAAGATGAATACAGATACGATATCCTCCTCGTCGGAATTTACGCCGCGCTACAGCATAGCGCCGGGGAAAACGATACGAGAGGAACTTGAATACCGCGGGATTTCGCAGAAGGAATTTGCGACTCGCATGGGGCTGGACGCCGCGACGGTCAACCGTGTCATCCAGGGGACGGCACCCATCACTGTGGAGACCGCCGGCAAGCTGGAGAACGTGCTTTCCGTACCCGCATCCTACTGGATGAACATGGAGCTTAACTACAGGAAATCGTTGCAGGGTCGCGACAAGGAAGAGCAAAAGGAGGCACGGCGATTCACGGCGCGGTTTCCGTACAATGAACTCGTGAGGCGCAATGTGTGTCCCGCAAGCAATGATGTCGTCGTTCGACGCGAGAGTTTGCTGCGTTTTTTCGGTGTGTCCGACGAGACAGCATACGGGGAAACGTATCTGAGCCTTTATGAGGGGGAGGCACGCGTCGGAGCCTCTCGTACGTGGGATGCGGATGCTTTTGCGACATGGCTGCGACTGGGGGAGAAGAAAGCGGAGCTCATTCGGACGGCATCGTTCTCCCGGGAGAAGCTGAGGGACGCGCTTGGTGAGATACGCAGCTGCATGAATCGAGCGCCTCAGGAGGCATGGGAGAAAATATGTGCAGTCCTGCGGGAGGTCGGGGTGGCGCTCATCGTCGTACCTGAGATCGGCAAATCGCATGTGCACGGATTTTCACGCTTTCTGAAGCCGGACAAGGCGCTCGTTCAGCTTTCGCTGCGGGGACGCCGGGTTGCTTCCTTTTGGTTCAGTCTGTTCCACGAGCTTGCACACCTTATTTTGCACGGCAAGAAAAAGGTTTTTGTCAATATCGACACAGACGAGAAGTACGAAGCGGCTCAAAGCGATTCCGAGGAACGGGAAGCAAACCAATTCAGCATCAATATGGTTTTCTCGGATCGAGAATTGCTCGACTTTTTCCAGTACGCCCCCACCATCAGGAGTATGGAAGCTTTTGCTAAGAAACAAGGCGTTGCTGTGGATGTTGTGCTGAGTCGCCTCCAAGCGATTGGTAAGGTTCCGTATAATCGTTTTCCCCGGCAAAGAGAGATGATCCAGGTGGGGGATTTTCAAGACTGACGGGGCGCCTTCGGCGCCTATTTACGATTTACGAATTACGATTTACGATTTGGAGAATTCGCGCGCCGGGGGCGCGGGGATGCGGAGCGGTAGCGTAGCGGAATTTTTGAAACAATACGCGTGAGTAGTTGGAAAGCGGCGGGAGGAGAAGACGCCAGACGGCACTCATGTAAGAATTACGAATTACGAATTGGAAATAATGCGCGCCGGAGGCGCGGGGCAGCGGAGCCTTTAGTTTCGCAAAAAGCGTCATGAGAAATAGACATTGACTCGCAGCGTGGTCCGTGGTAAAAGGAAAGAAGGACGAAATCTGAGGCAAAGGAGAGATGTTCTCAGTTCTTTTGGAAAGAATATAACGGCGCCGATGAACATTAAAGAGATAGAGAGGCTTGTAGCGAGGGGAGAGAGTGCAACGCTTGAGTTGAAGCAGAGCACGGGGGAACTCCATAAAGGGATGGAGACGGCATGTGCTTTCCTCAACTCGGATGGTGGATGGTTGCTCTTTGGCGTGACTCCCGGGATGAAAATTATTGGTCAGGAAGTGACAGACAAGACACGACAGGAGGTAGCTGCTGCCCTGCGCAAAATGGACCCGACCGTTGAAGTTGAAGCAGAATATGTGGAAGTCCCCGGCAGACCGCGTCATTACGTAATCGCTCTCTATTTCGATCCGCTCCGGTGTACGAACGGCCCGTACTGCTACGATGGTCGTCCGTTTTACAAAGTAGAGAGCACAACGGTGCTGATGCCGCGTATTCTGTATGAGGAGAAATTACGCCGGAGCAACCCTCAGCGATTTAGTTGGGAAAACACGCTTGCCAACGGGATTGGACCGGAAGATTTGGATATGGAGCTCGTGCACCAGACTTTGTACGACGGCATTGCGAGTCACCGCATTCCGGCGTCAACGATGGTGCTTCAGGATCCTGTAAAGATTTTACGCAAATTGGGAGTTGTCGGGGACAATGATATGCTTTCAAATGCAGCCCTCGTCCTTTTTGGAAAAGACCCCGCTTTGAGACACCCCCAGTGCAGGGTGCGTCTTGCTCGTTTTGAGGGTACGGATAAAGTAGTGATTCGGGATCAGACGGTTTGTGCGAAAAATCTTTTTGAGCAGTACAATGCTGTTGTGGATTTTTGTTTGAAGCACCTCAATCTCAGCGGACGCGTGGAAGGGGCTTTTCGCATGGACTCTCTCACGGTTCCCATGGACGTGATTCGTGAGGCTGCGGTGAATATGCTATGCCATCGTTCGTGGGAGGCTCAGAATATGGTTCCCACGGTGGCCATTTATGAGGATCGTATCGTGTTCCAAAATCCGGGTGCTTTCCCCTATGGTACGCAATGGCAAGATTATGCGGACAATCGGCTCAATTCTCGTCCGCCGAATCCAACCATAGCGGATGTTTTCTACTGTCGTGGAATCATTGAAAGCTGGGGACGCGGCATTGGATTGATTATGGAAGAATGCCGCGAGAAGGGATTACCTCCTCCCTCATATGAAACCTTAGCTTCCTCTGTTAGTCTGATCATCCGATTTAAGGCCAACCTAGGATATTTAAGGAACTCTGCGACGCAATCAGCGAAGGAAAGCGCGAGCGCGCGACGTATCCGAGAAAAGATTCTCGCTTTTTGTAGCGAGCCGCGCAGTATGCAGGAGATTACTGCTATGCTTCAGATGAAGGATAAAAAATGGGTGCGTAAGCACTATGTCTTACCACTTCTGGAATCCCATCTGGAGCTAACAATTCCTGAGACTCCAAATAGCAGACAGCAAAAATATAAAACGAGGGAAATGAAAATCACCCCCAGTTATCCCCCCAAGAAAAAATCATAAGTTGTTCTTCTTCAATACTAATTTTTCCCTTTTTTCGAGCGTTCACCCCCAGTCATCACCCCCAGTCATCACCCCCAGTCGGGGCGCCTTCGGCGCCTATTTACGATTTACGATTTACGATTTGGAGAATTCGCGCGCTGACGCGCAGGGGTGCGGAGCGGTAGCGTAGCGGAATTTTTGAACAATACGGGTGGGTAGTTGGAAAACGGGCGGGAGGAGAAGACGCCTGACGGCGCCCTAAGTTACTGTATAAGTTCTATTCAATCACTGCATAAGTTAATTGGTTTATTGTTAATAATTAACATAATCTATAGCATCGATGGACTGCATAAATTACTGTATAAGTTCTATCGAGTTACTGTATAAGTTAAGGTCCCAAATTCCGGGCGGCATTTTTGGGTGTTATCGTGTGAGCTGTGCGGTGCGTAAACACTATGTCTTACCACTTCTGGAATCTCATCTGGAGCTAACAATTCCTGAGAGTCCAAATAGCAGACAACAAAAATATAAAACGAGGGAAATGAAAATCACCCCCAGTCGGGGCGGCGGAACGCCGCCTATTTACGATTTACGATTTACGATTTACGATTTGGAGAATTCGCGCGCTGACGCGCGGGGAGGCGGAGCGGGAGCGTAGCGGAATCCTTCCCATCGTCCATCGTCCATGGCAACCGCATTTCCAAATGCGTTTGCCCTGTAAATCGGACATGACTTCTTGCCACGGGCGATGATTTGTGGTAGAGTGGGGGGCGACATGGCAAACACAGCATTACCGAAAGACTTGGTGGGGCATGCTATTGCTCTGGCGGGGGCGTTGGCGAGATCTCAGAAGGTGGTGTCGGCCAAGGCACGTATCGGGCTCTTCTACCAAGATGGCGCAGCAACAGAGTTATTCCGCAAGGTGAGCGAGTATGGGCAGAAGCTCCACGAGAAGCGAGATGCCGGGATGCAACTGAGCGAGGGAGAGATCAATGAGTTTGATGAGTTGAGGAAGGCGGTGGTGGACAACCCGATGTGCAAGGGTTTTCTGGAGGCGCGCGAACAGTTGGATGCCATCGTTGCCACGATCAACCAGTATCTCTACATGGCCATTGAAAAAGGAACGGCGCCCACGGATGAGGAAGTGGCGGCCGCCATGCAGACGCAGTACAGCGCGTGCGGCTGCGGCGGCTCGTGCCACGGCGAGTGCTCCGGGGAATGCACGGGGGAGTGCCACGGCGAGTGCCATCAGGACGGGCACGAATGTTCCTGCGGCAAGCACGCATGATTTTTTCCACGATGGAGCATCGCACACCACGCCGCTGAGGCGTACGCTTTTCCTCTCTCATGTTCCGACCGACGCGCAAGCTCGTTGATATCTTTGCCGTAGTCATCTATCTCGGCTTGCTGACCGTATGCTGTGGACGCAATTCCGGTGGGGAGCAGGTGGGGAGCGATGGGTGGGATGTGCCGCCGTATCTGCCGCTGGCAATGGGGGGGATGTTGCTCTTGCTGCTTGTCGGCAGCGCGTGGTGGACGCGGCGGCGAGGAGAGCCCGTGGAGCCATCGTGGGGAGTGATGCTGGGGATGCTGCTTCTTTCGGCGGCGGTCAATGCGGGGTGCAATTTGGCGATGCTGTGGGACATCGGGCAGACATCGGTCTCCTTCTTCCTCTTCCTTGCCGTGGCGTGCATCCTGTGGGCTCTTTTGCGTCGCTTCTCGCTGCTCATTTGGTTTCCTTCTTCGCGCTTGAGATCGCACAGATCGCGGGCT
>CANPXA010000033.1 GCA_947585525.1 uncultured Akkermansia sp.
TTCCCCCACGGTGAGGACGATATCCTCTCCTTCTTGCGCCAGCCGCCAATCCCGGGGTTGAGAGAATTGCAGACGTTTGCCGCCGAAGAGGAGACGTCCGCCCAGACCGACGAGGCGGAAGAGGAAGAACCCGACCGCGATGCCGACGCAACTCCCCAGCAGCCCTTCCCACGCACCGGAGGAGGACGGAGACGGGAGTTGTGCGTCCCCCACCGCCGCGGCCATTCCTCCCAACGCGGCGCTCCAGACCGGAGCGGCATGCACCTCCATGCTTTCCCAATCCATTGCTAAAATCGCCAGCATACTTGCCAACCACACGCAGATGGCGAGCTGCACCCATAGCGCTTCGTAACCGAAGACCAGCGCAGCCGCGAGGAACAACGCGGCGCACGCCGCTTCAAGCGCCGGGTAACGCATACTGATGGGCTTGCCGCAACAGGCGCTTTTTCCGCGCAGGGCGAGCCAGCTGAGCAGGGGAATATTCAGGTGCCAGGGGATAGGCTGTCCGCAGGTGGGGCAAAACGAGCGCGCGGGCTTACGCACGCTCAACCCACGCGGCAAACGGTACACCACCACATTGAGGAACGAGCCGATGCAGGCGCCCACCAGGGCAAACCCCGCAGCGGTTATCCATTCCAGGGCAATCTCCCAATGTTCCGGATGATTCATGGAGTCCAGGTAGCTTGTAATACGTCGAGAGGTTCAGAATTCCACGTCCCCGATGAGAGGTTCTCCCGGGGAGAAGTGGTGTTCCGAGCGCACGGAGAGATGGCGGACGTGCTTGAGGGAGGGGACTCCGAGCGGCTCCAGGGAATCAACGAGTTTGTAGAGGGTCGGATCGAGTTGTACCACCGGCGCCACACCGTCGCATTCGGGGGCGAGGAACATTCTCCCCGCGGCATCAATCTCCACGGCATCGGAGCGCAGAAGCAGCAGATCGCTGCAAGTCTTTACCGGGAAGAAACGGCTGCGCGGTACGCACACTGCAGCGGCGCCGGTGAAACACTGCAGCGCCGCGCCCATCGCCGTCTCCAGCTGGAAGACGTCCGGTGAGGAAGGATCGCGCGGGTCGGCGTGCTTGGAGTTGCAGATGATCGGCAGGGGGATGACGCCCTTGTGTTCCTGCATCAACTGCTTGAGGGAATCGAGGCGGATCCAAAGGTTGTTGGTGTTGAAGAAGCGGTGGCGTGACAGATCCTGGAAGTGGGGAATATCTTCCGGGGGGCATTGAGCGACCTCGCGCAGGATGAGCTGTCCGTCCTTTTTGCGTCGGGCGAGATGACCTCCTTTTTTATCGGCCTCCGTGCGGCGGGTGACCTCCATGACGAAGGGTGCGCCGCTCCGGGCGAACCAGGCGAGGAATCCGGGATCCACCTGGGCCCCGAGGTTGTCGGAGTTGGACACAAAAGCGTAACGTACACCGCGAGCGAGCAGCTCATCCAGCCGCCCCGAGCCCGCCAGAGACGCGTAGAGATCGCCGTGACCGGGAGGGCACCACTCCAGCTCCGGGTGCTGAGGCATTTGCACGGGTTCCAGCGTGTCTTGTCTGAGCTTGGGCACCTTGTTTTGCATCAGTTCCACCTCGGCAGTTTCTGCGAACCCGTCCTCTGCGTAGCGTTTCAGGTATCGCATCGTGTCGGCGCTCGTCGAGAAGGAATTCATGAGCAGCAGGCGCACCCCGTTGGAAGAATCCTTCCTCAGCGCCTTGATCTGTCGCACGATGAGATCCAGGAAGGTGACCCCGGGTTTGATTTCCAGCAAACTTTTAGCCTTTTGCAACCCCATGCTCGTGCCGAGTCCTCCGTTGAGTTTGATGACCACGAGTTGCCGGAGCAAGTCATCGTCGGCGGGCGGGCAGGTTTGCACGAGCTGCTCCCATTCCGGCAGGGAATCCACCGCATCGATCTCCTCCTCGCCTACGGTCATCTTGGTGTGCCGCTGCAGCTCCTCCACCCCGTAGAGGAAAGAGTCCACCGCTGCCCGGGAGAGTCCGGCCCCCTCCATCTTCGTGCGGATCAATTCACGTGCGTCCATCATGCCCCCATTCTACTCCCTGCCTCCCGAGGAAGCAAGCAGGTTTTCAAGGCAACGGGGGCACTTGGCGATGCCTATTTACGATTTACGATTTACGATGGACGATTTACGATTTGGATGTTAGCGCGCTACGCGCGGAGATGCGGAGCGGGAGCGAAGGTGGAAGGAGGGAGCATGGGGTGGTAGTGGTAGGAAAGGGGCGGGGGCAGTGTTCCACCGCCTATTTACGATTTACAAAGCCCACGAGGGCTCGGAGTGGGATTGGACAAAATGCGTGAGCATTTTGCCCGCAGGGTGCTGAGGTAGGGTGGTACCGAAGCATCAATTTACGATTTACGATTTGGATGTTAGCGCGCTTGCGCGCGGGGAGGCAAAGCGTCCGACGGCCCCGTGCAGGGCGCACGCGAAGCGGGCGGGCAGGACGATTGGACAAAAGCGCAGCTTTTGCCCGCAGGGCGCTGAGGTAGTGCGGTACCGAAGCGTCAAAGCGGGAGCGCAGCGAAATTTTGAGAACAAGGCGAGTTGTTGGTTAGAAAGCGGCGGGAGTCATGCTACGCCGTCTCCCCTAGGGCAAACGCATTTGAGAGAAGTTCATCGACGGAGAGAATATTCTTGTTGGCTGATATTATCGCTGATACGCATCAAAATCATAGCAGCAGGCAGTCATCGTGATGGTAGCTTTCAAGACCTTGCCTGTATACGCTTATGATTCGGATAAATGCGCAACGCGCACATTATCAACAAATCGTAAATCGTAATTAGGCGTCTTTGGCGCCCCTACTGGGCGTTGATGAGTTTGATGACAGGTATGCCGAGTTTGGCGTTTTTCCATGTCTCGGCCGGCATCTTGAATTGCATATATGCGCGAGGCTCGTCTTTGCCCGACTCCTCGACCCGTCTGACCCTGACCCGGGTCTCCGCCTGTCCGAGCACGACCGGCTTCACGGTGTCGATCTCATGCGCCGGGATTTTCAGGATCGTTCCCTTCTCCACATCCTTCCTCTCCGGGGCGATCAAATACGTGTCCTCCCCATCAATGGTCGCGCTCCAGCCATCCGGCAGGGTCATTCCCGACACGGCACGGGCGTTTTCCACAGCCTCTCGGTTCACTTCCAGCCACTCTCCGTACTCGCTCACAGCCCGGAGGGCGTCCTCTTCGAGCTCCCCGCTCGCTCCGACTTCCACGCGCAGCAGGAATTCACTTCCCCGCTCGATTGCCCGACAGAGAGTGCGCACTATGTCTGCGGCAGCGGTCTTTTCTCCCCTCCTGAGGGTATAGACTTCCTGTGTCGGCTTCGGCGTGGGGTTCTCCGGGGGCTGCACCTCTTCGACCTCGCGCTGTTTTTCGTCATTGGTCTCCGCCGTCTCTGCGCTACAGTGCGCCCTCTTTGCCAGACTCTTAGCCAACTCGGCCAGCTTCTTCTCTTCCGGCGGCGCCTTCTGCTCTCCTGCCCCCGTGGGCTCCTCCACCACGACCAGACGCAGCTTCCTCGTCACGCCCGATGGGTCCTTCCCGGGTTCCACCTCCCACCATTCCGCACCCGGCGCGCCAAAAGACAGGGCGGCAGAAACGGCAACGATTCCACCCAATGCCAACCCGGTTAACAATTTCATAGCTCTGATGCTAGCAAATACCCCCCGAGACTGTCAATATCATTTACGAATTACAAAGCCCACGAGGGCTCGGAGTGGGATTGGACAAAAGCGCAGCTTTTGCCCGCAGGGCGCTGAGGTAGTGCGGTACCGAAGCGTCAAAGCGGGAGCGCAACGGAATTTCTTGGGACACGTGTGCCGGACGGGATCTTTTTGCTAAAAAAGGCTTGCCATGTCAGTGTTTTGTCGTTATAATCCGCCCCACATTAAGGCGAAGTTAGCTCAGTGGTAGAGCACATCCTTCACACGGATGGGGTCATAAGTTCGAATCTTATACTTCGTACGATTTTGCTTATAGTGTGCGCGTTGCGCAGGGTTTGGGGACATGATTTGAATTGCAAAGGGGAAGTGGATGTGGTTAAATGCGGAGAAGGGAGGATAAGATATGAAGAAGAAAGAAGACGATGCGAAAGAGCCGGAGTGCATCAAGGTGCGGGGAGGTAGGGTCCACAATCTGAAGAACATCGACGTGGACATCCCGCTGCACCGGATTGTCGGTATCGCGGGTGTGTCCGGCTCCGGCAAGTCGTCACTGGCGCTGGGCATCTTGTATGCGGAGGGATCGCGCAGGTACTTGGAGTCTCTTTCCACGTACACCCGGCGGCGGATGACGCAGGCGGAGAAGGCGCAGGTGGATGAGGTGCTCTACGTGCCGGCGGCGCTCGCCTTGCGGCAGCGTCCGGGTGTGCCGGGCATCCGCAGCACCTTCGGCACGGGGACGGAGCTGCTCAATGTGCTGCGCCTCATGTTCTCCCGGCTTGCCTGTCATCGGTGCCCCAACGGTCATTATCTGGAGCCCACCCTCGGGGTGGCGGCGGAGCAGGAGCTGGTGTGTCCGACGTGCGGGGAGCATTTTTATGCTCCGGGGGCGGAGGAGCTCGCCTTCAACAGTCAGGGAGCCTGCCCGCGCTGCGAAGGCACGGGCATCGTCCGTACGGTCGATGAATCCACGCTCGTGCCGGATGAATCATTGAGCATCGATGAGGGGGCAGTGGCTCCCTGGCAAACGTTGATGTGGTCGCTCATGAAGGACATCGCACGTGAGATGGGGGTGCGGACGGATGTCCCTTTCTGCAAACTCACCCCCAAGGAACGGGACATCGTCTTTCACGGACCGGCCGTGAAGAAAAACATCATCTACCAGAACATGACCAGCGGCGCCGCCGGGGACATGGATTTCACGTACTTCAACGCCACCTACACCGTCGAGAACGCCCTCGCCAAGGTGAAGGATGAAAAGGGTATGAAACGCGTGGAGAAATTTCTGCGACAGGAGGTGTGTCCGGATTGCGGAGGCACGCGCTTGAGCGAGAGAGCGCGGGCGCCGAGGTTGTGCGGGGTGGGATTGGCGGATGTGTGCAAGATGCCGTTAGGGGAGCTGGTGGAGTGGGTGCGCGGGGTGCCGGCTTCGCTGCCGAAGGCGATGCGCCCCATGGCGGAGAGCATCTGCGCCTCCTTTCACGATGTCGCGCGGCGGCTCATGGAGCTGGGTCTCTCCTACCTCGCGCCCGATCGCGCCGCCAACACTCTCTCCACCGGCGAGCGCCAGCGGATGCAACTCGCCCGCGCCGTGCGCAACCGCACCACGGGCGTCCTCTACGTCCTGGACGAGCCTTCCATCGGTCTGCACCCCTCCAATGTCGTGGGTCTCGTCGGAGTGATGCGCGACCTCATAGCGGACGGCAACACCGTGGTGCTTGTGGACCACGACACGCAGGCGCTTTCGGCGGCGAGTTGGCTCATTGAACTGGGACCGGACGCCGGAGCCGGCGGAGGCAACATCATCGCTCAGGGACCCCTGGCGCAGGTGGCTCGCTCTCCTCAATCTCAAATAGGTCCTTTTCTCACTCACAAGTCTCGTATCTCGGTCGGGGACCATCCCACGGCGCGGCAGATGTTTGCCCATGGCCACATCCGTCTCTCCACCTCCGCCATCCATACCGTCCACCCCCTCAAGGTTGACATCCCGAAGGGACGGCTCACCGTCGTGACCGGGGTGTCCGGCTCCGGCAAGACGACGATGGCGCTGGAGAGTCTCGTCCCCGCGCTGGAAGCTGCGCTGAAGGACGCGCCGTTGCCGGGGCACGTGCGTTCGGTGTCCGCCCCGGGCATCGCGCAGGTGAAGCTCATCGATGCCACGCCGATCGGCATCAATGTGCGCTCCACCGTGGCGACGTACGCAGACGTGCACGACGAACTGCGCAAGGTCTATGCCCGCACCCCCGCCGCCAAAGAGCGCGGCTACAAGGCCGGCGACTTTTCCTACAACACCGGACGTCTGCGCTGCCCCACCTGTGACGGCACCGGCTCCATCAGTCTCGATGTCCAATTCCTGCCCGATGTTGACATTCCCTGCCCGGACTGCGGAGGCTCCCGTTACTCACGCGAAGCCGGCGGTTTGCGACGTCCGCCGAAAGGAGGAGGGAGGGCGTACAGCCTGCCGGAGCTCATGGACATGAGCATCGATGAGGCGCTGGAGGTTTGCAGGGATCTGCCGCTCGTGGAACGCCGCCTCAGCGCGCTTCGGCAGCTCGGTCTCGGCTACCTCACCCTCGGTGAGGAAACTCCCAGCCTCTCCGGCGGCGAAGCCCAGCGTCTCAAACTCGCCGGCGAGATGGGACGCGGTCAGCAGGACACCCTCTTCGTCTTCGATGAACCCACCATCGGTCTCCACCCGCTCGACGTGCAATCCCTGCTGCTCGTTTTCCGCTCTCTCATCGACAACGGAGCCACCATCGTCATCATCGAGCATGACCTCGATGTCATCCGCAATGCCGACTACATCATCGACATGGGACCGGGCGGCGGCGTGCACGGAGGACGTATCGTCGCCGCCGGCACCCCGCAGGATATTGCCTCCTGCCGCACCAGCATCACCGGACAATTTCTCAAGCGCCCCGCTGGCAACTAGCGTTGATTCGTAGGCACCCCATTGACTCAGCGCCGCCCCATCGGCGCTGAGCCCTTCGGGCAAACGCTTGCGCGTTGTCCGACCGCACTTACCGCACGCTTTGCGTGCGCCCTACACGGGGCCGTCGGACGCTTTGCCTCCCCGCGCGTAGCGCGAACATCCAAATCGTAAATCGTAAATAGGCAAACGCATTAATGCGTTTGCCCTGTGTGCGTGCAAAAAAGCGGGAGGCTTTGGAAGCCTCCCGCTTGAAAGGAAAGACAAAATAGAGGGGATCAGATGGAGTCGCCGAGCTTCTTCATAGCTTCAGCGGCGCGGTTGGAATAACCCCATTCGTTGTCGTACCAGCCGCAGACCTTGACCATGTTGCCACCGACGACGTAGGTGAAGCCGGCGTCGAAGATGCAGGAGTGCGGGTTGGAGACGATGTCCTGAAGCACGAGAGCTTCCTCGGAGTACTCAAGGATGCCCTTGAGAGGACCTTCGGCAGCTGCCTTCATGGCGGCGTTGACCTCTTCCACCGTGACGTCCTTCTTGAGGATAGCCACGAAATCGGTCAGCGAACCGGTCGGGGTGGGCACGCGGAAGGAGGCTCCGTTGAGCAGACCCTTGAGCGTGGGGATCACCTCACCGATGGCCTTGGCGGCGCCGGTGGTGGTGGGAATGATGTTGATAGCTGCCGAGCGCATACGGCGAGGATCCTTGTGCGGGAGGTCGAGGATGCGCTGGTCATTCGTGTAAGAATGGATGGTGCTCATCATGCCCTTCTCGATGCCGAAGGTGTCGTTGAGGACCTTGACCATCGGGGAGAGACAGTTGGTCGTACAAGAAGCATTCGACACAATGTGGTGCTTAGCAGGATCGTACTCCTGATCATTGATGCCGATACAGAAGGTAAGATCCGGGTTCTTTGCCGGAGCGGAGATGAGAACCTTCTTGGCGCCGGCCTTGAGGTGACCCTCGGCCTTAGCGCGGTCGGTGAAGAGACCGGTGGATTCCAAGACAACATCGACGCCGAGCTCCTTCCAGGGAAGTTGGTCCGGACCGAGCATTCCGCCGAGAATCTTGATGTCGTGGCCATTCACCACGAGAGTGTCTTCTCCCTTGATTTCGACCGTGCCCTTGAACTTGCCTTGTGTGGAGTCATACTTGAGCAGGTGAGCTGTCGTCTCAATGGGAGTAAGATCATGAATCGCTACGACCTTCTCAAGTTCGCTCTGAGACATGGCACGCAGCACGTTGCGCCCGATGCGCCCGAAGCCGTTAATTGCATATTTAGCCATACGGATTAGAAATGTAGTTCGTTTTTAATACCCCCACCGAACCACCCGGCTCAGCAAGGCGCAAAAAGTTTAATCTCCCCCGGCGCGCAAGTCAACACAAATTTGCCCCCACTTTGTCTCTTATGTGTTTTAAGAAAAAGCGAATCCAACACGCAGTTATCGGCAGGCGATGAAGCATAATTTATTGATTATGTACGATGTACGATGGAAGCAAAGCCATCGAGACGGCATGGCGTAGTTTCGGACGCTTTCTATCTAACACCTTCGCCTTGTTCCCAAAATTCCGCTGCGCTCCCGCCCCGCATCTCCGCGCGTAGCGCGCGAACATCCAAATCGTAAATCGTAATTCGTAAATCGTAAATAGGCAACAGAATCAATCTTGATTCTGTTGCCCGGGGGGTTGCGTTTGCGTGAAAAGAGTGCTACAATGCAGCACGGGTTATGATTACCGAAAACACGATTCACGCCTTGGAGCAAGCAGTACAGGAGGGTCATCTGCTTGCGTCTTCTCTGGAAAATATCCGCCTGCTGCTGACCGGTTCGAAGGATGCCGTTGCCCCGGCAGCCGTCACTGAATTGGTGGAACAGGGGAATTGGACGGAGCTGAACAATCGTTTTTACAAAACCCTCGCCTTCGGTACGGGGGGATTGCGCGGACGTACCATAGGCGCCGTCGTCACCGCCGCCGAGCAGGGAGTCGGCGGACTGAACGGACGCCCCCAGTTCCCCTGTGTCGGTACGGCGTGCATGAATTACTTCAACGTCGGCCGAGCCATGCGCGGTCTCATTGCCTATATGCGCCGCTTTGTGGGAGATCAGCGTAAGCCCCTCATCGTCATTGGACACGACACGAGGCACTTCTCGCGCGACTTTGCGGAGTATTGCGCGCGCATCGCCACGGAACTCGGCTGTGATTGCGACCTCTTTGACGGACCCTGCTCCACGCCGGAAGTTTCATTCGCCATCCGTGAACGGAATGCCGACACGGGCATCGTCATCACAGCCTCCCATAATCCCGCCCACGACAACGGCTTCAAGGCCTACTTCAACGATGGCGCACAGCTGATTTCTCCGCACGATCGAGCCGTCATCGCCGAAGTTGATTCCCTGGACAGCGAGGATTACGTTCCGGTTCCCATCGAGCAAAGAGGCACCCTCACCATCCTCGGTCCCGAGATGGATCGACGCTTCATGGATCGCCTCAAGGGCATTATTCTCCGTCCGGAGGTCTTTGCCTCCTCCCGCGCCAGAGTCGTCTATACCAACCTGCATGGCACGGGCGGACGCTGCATCGTGCCCCTTCTGCGCGAGCTCGGGTGCCAAGTTTCTACCGTAGCCGCGCAGGATGTGCAGGACGGACGCTTCCCCACCGTGCAGAGTCCCAATCCCGAGAACGCCCCCGCGCTGGACATGGCCATCGCGCAGGCTAACGCCGAGGGCGCGGATCTCGTCATAGCCA
Organism: uncultured Akkermansia sp.; assembly: GCA_947585525.1. Classification (GTDB taxonomy): domain Bacteria; phylum Verrucomicrobiota; class Verrucomicrobiia; order Verrucomicrobiales; family Akkermansiaceae; genus Akkermansia. The sequence continues at coordinate 9,341 of CANPXA010000033.1, forward strand.
CGGATCCCGACAGCGATCGCATGGGTATCGCCGTGAGAGATCCTCACGATGGCGTGATGAAGCTGCTCACCGGCAACCAGACCGGTTGTCTGCTGGCCTGGTATCGGTGCATGAGTATGCGTGAGCTCGGACTCATAACCGATGAAAACGTGCAGCACGCGGTCATGGTAAAAACGTACGTCACCAGTCCGCTGCAGGACGCCATAGCTGACTCTTTCGGCATTGCTACGGTGAATGTCCTCACCGGCTTCAAGTACATCGCCGCCAAACTCGGCAAGTATGAACACGCCATCCCTGAGAAATTGCGCACCGATTACAGACAGCTTGATGAAGCCACCACCCGCTCCCTGCGTCTCGCGCACAGCAAGTACTTCGTTTTCGGCGGCGAGGAAAGCTACGGCTACCTCGCTCAGGACTTTGTGCGCGACAAGGACGCCAATGCCGCCGCGCTCTGTCTCGCCGAGCTGAACGCCTTCCTCTCTTCCCGGGGCACGGGGCTCTTGCAGTGCCTCCATGAACTCTACACTCAGTTTGGGTTCTACGCCGAGTCCGGTAAAAGTCTCGTCATGGAGGGCGCCGACGGCGCCGCCAAGATCGCGGTTCTCACCCGGAGCTACATCTCCCATCCGCCCACCGAGATGGACGGCTCGCGCATCGTCGCCGTGCGTGATTTTTCCGAGGGCAAGGTTCTGGATGCCGAGGGCGACCCCGTCCCTGCCGAAAATCTCTTCTTCTTCGACATGGAGGATGGACGCAGCTTCGCCGTGCGCCCCAGCGGCACGGAACCCAAGCTCAAGTACTACCTCTTTGCTCACAGCCAACCCGGCGAATCCTCCGCAGAAAAACAGACCTCCGTCAAGGACGCGCTCGCCTCGCTCTGGAGCGCCTTGGAAAAAGACGCCATCGCCCGCGCAAATGTCGAGTAGCAGGCAAACGTATTGAAAATACGGTTGCCATTTACGAATTACGAATTACGAATTACGATTTGAGAAATTCGCGCGCTACGCGCGGGTTATGCGGAGCGGGAGCGAAGGGGGGCTTTGTCGGCTTTGGGTTCATCGGACGATGCAGATTTTATCGTTCACAAAATGTCTCTTGACAAGATCGTTCCACCGAGTATAATGAGGGCACATAACCTCCCCTGCCTCGGGCTGGAATCCGTTGATTCCTTCAACTGTAGGGGAGGTTTTTTTTTACCTGATGAAATACACTGAACCATACCTCACGTACGAACAGCAAGCCCAGCGTCTACTGGATGCCGGATTATTGGCGAAAAAGGCTGACCTTGTCCAAAGATTGAAGGATGTTGGCTACTACCGCTTGAGCGCGTACATGGCTCCATACAGGGAATATAATGAGGAAGGGGTGATGACAGAAAGATTTTCTCCCGGCACGACCCTGGAGAAGGCGTGGAATCTCTACCTGTTTGACCGACAATTAAGACTTCTGTTTATGGATGCAATTGAGCGGATAGAAGTGTTTTTACGTGTAAAAATTGCTCACATACACACACGAGAAAATGGACCGTTCGGGTACGCGAACGCCTCCTATTTTCCTCTATGGAAAGGCTATATGCAGAGATTGGAGGAGGTTAATCAAAAATCGTGGCATTAAACGGTCATCATGGTGACGGAGCTAGCGAACTCATCCGCACACGTTGATGATTCGAAAAATTTGCGTAACGCGCACATTATTAATAAATCGTAAATCGTAAATCGTAAATCGTACATAGCAACCGCATTTTCTAATGCGGTTGCCCTGGCTGTGGAGTTATGAGTATTCCGAGAAAGCGAAAAAATGGGTGCGCCCGGAGAAAGGATGGGGAAAGCATGGAAAGCTCGCTCTAAACGCAGGAACGTGTGCCACTTTTTTGTTTGTATGTCGACAATTATTGAAGAGCGTTGCTCCGACGTCCCATTGGAAGGCGAGAGTAGAGAATTGCATACACGACGCTCAATCAAAAGGAATACCTCTTGCAAAAATGGGCTTGCCCGAGCATTGGGAATCACATCCGATTTGGGCTTAATGTCACCCCCTGCGAAGCATAAGCATTGGTAGGGGACCAAGGCGCGGGGCGGCGTTCCGCCGCCTATTTACGAATTACGAATTACGAATTGAAAGCTAGCGCGCTCTGCGCGTTTTTGCGGAGCGATAGCGGAGGTGGTAGGTAAAATCTCGGGTGGCCATTACGAGGAAAACTCACAGAACTATGCTAAGCCATCTCGTGGGCTTTGCAACATTGACGCTTCGGCACCACACTGCCTCAGCGCCCTGCGGGCAAAAGCTGCGCTTTTGTCTAACCGCACTTACCGCCCGCTTTGCGTGCGCCCTACTCGGGGCCGTCGAGCGTCTTGACGCCTCGGCACCACATGGCCTCAAGCTTGCCCCATGGCTGTTGCTTCGGAGCCGCCTCGCGACTCTTCATCCCGTTGGGACAAAAGCTGTCGCTTTTGGCTAATCGACCTTACGGCCGTCGGTCGCTTTCGCCCTGCGGGCAAAATGCTCACGCATTTTGTCCAATCCCACTCCGAGCCCTCGTGGGCTTTGTAAATCGTAAATAGGCGCCTCCAGGTGCCCCGCCCCTCTCCTACCACTACCACCCCCTGCTCCCTCCTTCCACCTGCGCTTCCGCTTTGACGCTTCGGTACCACACTACCTCAGCGCCCTGCGGGCAAAAGCTGCGCTTTTGTCCAATCGTCCTGCCCGCCCGCTTCGCGTGCGCCCTGT
>CANPXA010000034.1 GCA_947585525.1 uncultured Akkermansia sp.
GTTCAGGGGTAGCTTGTTGCTCGACGGGTGGCAAGGGCGGGATCCTGAGTCGGAGCATGGCCTTCATGGTATCGGCGAGATCGAGCACAAGGTTGTGCCATTCCACCATGCGGGCAAAATTCAGGTAATTTGCGGAACACCATTTGCGCAGAGCATTGCGCCGGAGTTTCCCTCCGATCTCGGTCGTTTCTGCCGCTTCCCTCCACAGTTGCAGCATACCTAGGAAATCGCTCTCTTCGTTGCGCCAGCGTGCATGTGCACTATCAGCCTTGGCTTCCCGATCGGTGGGACGCTCACGCGGATCCATGATGCTCAAGCCTGCTACAAGGACGAGAATCTCGGGTTGCGCGGACTCGCGTTTGGCTTCCAGAAGCATACGTCCGAGGCGCGGGTCGAGGGGGAGTTTGGCAAGGTTGCTTCCAACGGGAGTGAGTCGTCTGGATCGTCCGTCCATGGCGCCGATTTCACGCAAAGTGCGATAGCCTTCACTGATGAGTCGCGGGGAGGGCGGATCCGGCAAGGGAAATTCATCGAGGGGAGGTAGCCTTAAATCTGCCATGCGCAGGATGACCCCTGCCAGGGCACTGCGTCGTATCTCGGGGTCGGTGTAAGGAACTCGCTGCTCCAGGTCTTCTTCTGTGTAAAGACGTACGCAGACACCCGGTGCGGTACGTCCGCATCGTCCGGCCCGCTGGCGGGCTGAGGCTTGTGAAATCGACTCTATCTGGAGACTTTGGATTTGTCTGCCGGGGAGGTAGCGTGAGATGCGAACCAGACCGCTGTCGATGACATAGAGGATGCCGGGGATGGTGAGAGAGGTTTCCGCCACGTTTGTGGCAAGCACGATGCGACGTCGGGCGGCAGAGGGGTGAAAGATGCTCTGTTGTTCGGAGAGACTGAGACGGGCGTAGAGGGGAAGAAGGTCGGTGTGAGGGAGATTGAGCTTTCCTAAGGCATCCATGCAGTCACGTATCTCCCTTTCGCCGGGGAGAAAGATGAGGACATCGCCTTTTTCATCGTATTCCGTGAGCCACTGGAGGGCTCGTGTTACGCGGGCGGGGAGCTCCTCCCGGTCATCCAGAGGCGACATGTAATGGAAATCCACAGGGAAACTGCGTCCCTGTGCGTGGATGATCGGTGCCCCCTTGAAAAAATTCGCGAAAGCGGTGGCATCCAGCGTGGCGGAGGAAATGATGAGACGCAAGTCTCGTCGACGGGCGAGCAGGAGCTTCATGTAGCCGAGCAGGAAGTCAATATTGAGACTGCGTTCGTGTGCTTCGTCCAGAATGATGGTGTGGTAGGCTCGCAGATCCGGGTCATGGCGAGTCTCTGTCAGCAGGATACCATCCGTCATGAGCACGATGCGGGATTGTTCGTTCGTATGGTTGTCAAAGCGCACGTGATAGCCAACACTTTGTCCCACTGTGGGGTCGCCGAGTTCTTCTGCGAGTCGTCTCGCCACGGCAACTGCGGCGAGCCTGCGTGGTTGGGTGCAAGCCACGATGCCGGGTGTTTCATCTCCGGCTACCTCCAGCGCTATTTTGGGAAGCTGCGTGGTCTTTCCGCTGCCCGTTTCGCCCACGACGATGATGACCCGATGCCGCCTCAGGGCGTCCGCTATTTCCGTGCGGCACCTGCATATCGGTAAATCCGGGTAGCTTAGATTCATCTCTCTTTCCTCACGTTCGGTTTGATGGGCTCATCTCTATGCTATCACGGAGATGGATGTTGTCATTCAGACAAATGACCACACAGAGGGGTGTTTCCATGTGAGGAAGGGGGAGCATCATTCGCCCCAGCGTTGAGTGATGCCGGAGTAGGAGTCGATGCGGCGATCTCGGAAGAATGGCCAGATACGACGGTGATCTTCGAGGGCATCGAGGTCGAGCTCGGCATAGAGAATGGTTTCGGAGTCAACGGGAGCTTCAGCAATAACTTGACCGCAGTAATCGGCGATGAAGCTCTGTCCCCAGAAGGTGGTGTCGCCTTCAGTGCCACAGCGGTTGGCGGCACACACGTAACAGCCGTTGGCCACAGCGTGACCACACTGGACGGTTTGCCAGGCGTGGTGTTGTGCCGCGTAGAGGTTTTCCTCTCCGGGTATCCAGCCGATAGCTGTGGGATAGAAGAGGATTTTTGTGCCTTGGAGGGCGGTGAGGCGAGCAGCTTCGGGGAACCACTGATCCCAGCAGATGAGCACGCCGATTTTACCATACTTGGTGTTAAAGCACTTATAACCGGTGTCACCCGGCGTGAAGTAAAATTTTTCTTCAAAGCCGGGATCCTGAGGAATATGCATCTTGCGGTAGATCCCGAGCAGAGCGCCGTTGGCATCGATAACCCAGGCTGTGTTGTGATAGAGACCGGAGTCTCTTTTTTCAAATCCGGACACGATGAGGACGACTCCGAGCTCTGCCGCGAGGGCGCTGAGCCGTTCTGTCCATTCGCCCGGAATTTCCTCTGCCAGGTCAAAACAGTCGCAATCCTGAGTGCGGCAGAAATAGCGGGTGGTGCACAATTCTTGTGTGCAGATGATTTGAGCACCGTTTGTTGCAGCTTCACGGATGCATTTTTCCACTCGACGTTTGTTTTCCTTGCAGCTTTCGCAGCTTTCCTGCTGGATCAAGGCTACCTTCACCATGCTTCAAGCATAACATAGCTGCTCTCCTCTGGCAAGTCTCACAAGTGCCATTTAGGAATAAACGTTCCCGGGAAAAGCCGGCGGTAGAGAAAAACTCGTATTGTGCCAGCCCGTTGAATGTCACTTGGTTTTTGACCGTGAACCGTGACGACAGTCAGGGCTTTTCCTCTCGTTAGCGAACCGAAGACAAGGTAACAGCTTCAATGAACGCGACACAGGCGCTCAAAACAGCACCGGCGCGCGCTCTCGTCCACAGGGGAGTCGTCGCGGCGGGCACGGTGTGTTCAAATTCTGATGCTGAAGCTCGTACTCGACTCGCGGTTGGAGGGGCGCCGTGTTCATCGGCGACGTGGGCGGTTGGAGTCGCCGGTGACGTTGCGGATCAAGCGACGCATATTGTCATCATCGCCATGACGTCGATCGCGGTCTCTGCGGTGTCGGTCACGGTCGCGGTGGTAGCGGGCATCGTCGCGTCGTTCTTCGCGGCGGCGCATTTCAGCGCGATGATCCCGGTCGCGGTCGTTGCCGATGGTCACTGTCACCGCCTGCGCCGCTTCCCAAGGGGTCATCAGAGCAGCCAACAATAGCATGATCACTTTCGATATTTTTCTCATGCTTTTATAGACACTCCTCTCCCCGCGTTCCCCTCAAAATCAGGTAGGAAAGAGGAACATACCCGTTGCTCCTTCACGGATAACGATTGGGGGAATTTGCGTGCTACGACTATCTTGGCGGAGCGGAATTTTGAAAAAATGGATGTAACGGAACGGTTAAAACTCAACCGTAGCGGGACGTGTTCTCCCCGCAATTCCCAACCGGTGTCCCCCAGTGGTTGCTCGGGAGACGGGACACGGGAGCGAGTTTTTTAGTGTCCGCTGAGGGTGGTGATGTAGTAGCCGGCGATAACAGCCGTGCCGATGACGCCCGCCACATTCGGACCCATGGCGTGCATGAGCAGGAAGTTGGTGCGGTCGGCCTGTTGTCCGACGGTGTGGGAGACGCGTGCAGCCATGGGAACGGCGGAAACGCCGGCCGAGCCGATAAGCGGGTTGATGGGGTTCTTGCTCCAGCCGGGGATGAGGTTCATGAGTTGGGCGCAAAGGAGACCGCAAACGGTAGCGATAGCGAAGGCAACCACACCCAGAGCGATGATGAGCAGGGTTTCCCCTTGGAGGAAGCGGCCGCCCTGCATCGTGAGACCGACGGAGACGCCGAGCAGGATGGTTGTGATATTCATGAGCTCATTTTGGGCGCAGGAGACGAGTCGTTCTGTAACCTTGCATTCGCGCAGGAAATTGCCGAGCATGAGCATGCCGAGCAGCGGCGCCGCATCCGGACAGATGAGGATGGTGACGATCGTGACCACGAAGCAGAAGAAGAGTTTCTCACCGCGCGAGACCTGGCGCAGGCTCTTCATCTTGATCTTACGCTGCTTCTCCGTGGTGAAGAGCTTCATGAAGGGAGGTTGGATGAGCGGCACGAGCGCCATGTAGGTGTAGGCTGCAACGGCGATGGCACCGAGGAGGTGGGGCGCCAGTTTGCTGGCGAGGAAGATGGAGGTGGGACCGTCAGCTCCGCCGATGATACCGATCGCAGAGGCCTCTCCCTTGGTGAAGCCTAAGGCCATGGCCGCGAGGAACGTGAAGGCGACGCCACCCTGGGCGGCCGCGCCGAGCAGCAGCGCTCTGGGAGAGGCGAGAAGAGGGCCAAAATCTGTGAGCGCGCCGACACCCATGAAGATCAGCGCCGGGAAAATTTCGCACTTGATGCCCTGTCCGAGGAAGTCGAAGAGTCCGGAGTTAAAGCCGATGATCATGAACTTCTGCGGGGTCTGTCCGGTCACCTTCACCGCGCCTTTCACGGGCTTGCCTTGGGAGTCCACGAGCGGTTCGACCTGCATGGGTTCCGCCATAGCGGCTTCGTATTTGGCTTTTTCTTCCGGGGATAGGGCGGAAGTATCCTGCATGGAGGGAGAGGAATCCTTGTAGGGCGCGACCGTCCCGGAGATGAAACCGACATCCTTGATGACGCCGGTTTGGACGGTATTCTTGTCCGAGATGGAGACGACCTGGCGTTGAGCCTGGGTGATGACCATGCCGTTATCCGGGATATTGGCGATGAGCGCGCCGAAGGCGATGGGGACGAGCAAGAGGGGCTCGAACTTCATGACCACGCCGAAAAAGAGCAGCACGAGAACCACGCCCCACATGATGTACATCTGGTACGTCATGGAAAAGATGCCCATCCCGGATATAAAATCGCTGAATGATTGAAGGAGTTCCTGCATAGGTGAGGGTGAGATAAAAGGGGAACTGAAGGTCGTGTGACCATCAGCCCGGTAAACTGTAAGATTGAGTTAGCCGAGGTAGGCCAGCGCCTGACCTTCCGTCACGGTATCTCCGGGAGCCACGCAGAAAGAGCTCACGGTGCCGGCTTTGGGGGCGTAGATCACCGTGTTCATCTTCATGGCCTCCAAGGTGAGGACCTGGTCCCCTTCCTTGACGACAGCGCCGGGTTGGACGTCCAGACTCACCACCTTTCCTGCCAGCGGGCTGGGGATGGGGGTTCCGGAACCGGCGGGCGCGGCTGCAGGTGCGGGGGCAGCTGCGGGTGCGGGTGCTGCAACCGGCGCGGGAACTGCCACGGGGACCGGCGCTACGGGAGCCGGTGCGGCGGTGGGAGCGCTGCCTCCCACGGTTTCAACGGTAACGTCAAAGGTCTGTCCGGCGACTGTTATACGGAGCTGTTTCATAATGATTGTGCGTTGGTTTTAAGTTTGAAAATAATGAGAAGTTGTTGAGAGGGGGTGGGTCAGCCGTGCAGGGGGAGGTGTGAGTTCATGATGGAACTCCGCCCGCTCTGCGCGTAGGAGGAGCCCACGGGCTGGATGGAAAGGATGCGGGCATCGGAACCGACGGTATATTTGACGGCGGCGGCGATGGCGGCGACGAGCTCAGGGGTGATGAAGGCGGCGGCTGTATTGTAAATGCCGGCGGCGAGAGCGGCGATCTGCTGGGGTGAGGGTTCGCTCGTAGTCGGACTGCTCGCCGCGGCAGAGGAGGTCAGAGCGGCTTTCGCGGCTGCTTGTCTGGCGATGCGTTTGGCCTCCATCCGCACGGCCACAGAGCCGGAGATGGTGAGAATGATGCTCAGCAGTCCAAGGCAGCAGAAAACAACGAGCATACCGATGAACTGGTAGCTCACAGCCTCGGCGTCCAGATTGCCGATAGCAGCTAAGGGAAAGAAGGGTACGTGCATAGTCGGGAAAGGATGGGGAAGAGAAAATCAGAGAGGGATGTTGCCGTGCTTCTTGGCGGGACGCGTTTCGCGCTTGCTGAGGAGGGTCCGCAGGGTGAGCGCCACCTTGGCGCGCGTCTCCTTCGGGTTGATCACCTCCGTCACTTGGCCTACCTGGGCGGCGGCGTACGGGTTGTAGAAGGCTTCGGTGTACTCCTTGAGCAGCTCGGCGCGTCGAGCCTCGCGAGCCGTTTCATCCTCGATGCCCTTCAACTCGCGACCGTAGAGGATGGGGATAGCCCCCTGCGCTCCCATGACGGCTATTTCAGCGCAAGGCCATGCGAACACGGCGTCCGCCCCGAGGTCCTTGCAGCACATGGCGATGTAGGCTCCGCCGTATGCTTTGCGGAGGATGACCGTGATTTTGGGCACCGTGGCGGAGGAATAAGCGAAGATCATCTTGGCGCCGTGGCGGATGATACCGCCGCGCTCCTGCTGCTTGCCGGGAAGGAAGCCGGGGACGTCCACGAGATTTACCACGGGGATGTTGAAGGAATCGCAGCAGCGGATGAAGCGCGCCGCCTTGTCTGATGCGTCAATATCCAGACACCCGGCTTTTACGGCAGGCTGGTTAGCGATGATTCCCACAACGACGCCACAGATGCGGGCGAAGCCAACGATCACGTTGCCGGCGAACTGCGCATGCACCTCCATGAAACTCCCCTCATCCACAAGATGGGCGATCACTTTCTGCATATCCAGCGGGGTGCTGTTGTCCCCGGGAATGATGTCATTCATGCCTTCGTCGTCCGCTATGTCGAGGGGCGTACCCAGGTCGTGCGGGGGCTCCTGTGTGTTGTTGGCAGGGAGGTAGGTCAGGAGACGTTTGGCGATGTTGATGGCATCCTCATCGCTTTGCGCGACAAAATGCGCGTTTCCGGAGACCGAGGCGTGAACCGCGGCGCTGCCGATTTCCTCCATGGTGCATTGCTCAAAGGTTACCTGTTCAATGACCTTGGGACCGGTGATGTACATGCCGGCGGCGCCGCCTTGTCGGATGATGATGAAATCCGTGAGAGCGGGGGAGTAAGCTGCGCCCCCTGCGCAAGGACCGAGAATGAGCGATATCTGCGGCACCACCCCGGACGCGGCGACGTTGTTGGAAAACACGTGCGCAAAGCCGGAGAGGGCCTCCACTCCCTCCTGTAAGCGCGCACCGCCGGAATCATTGATCTGGATGACAGGTATGCCGGCTTTGAGCGCGTACTGCTGCGCATCGCATATCTTCATGGCGTGCATGTAGCCGAGCGAGCCTCCCTGCGCCATGAAGTCGGCGGAAGATGCGGCAACCGGGTGGCCGTTGACAAGACCGACGCCGACCACGATACCCTCAGCGGGAATGTCTTTCTTGTCGAGACCGAAATTGTGGCAGTGGTGGCGGGTGTGCATACCGAACTCGGTGAATGAGCCCGCATCAAAGAGAAAATCAAGTCGCTCCCGTGCGGTCTGATCACCGGCGGCGTGTCGTTTGTCAATCTTTTCCTGACCGCCGGAGAGCATGATTCTCTTGCGGCGCTCCTCAAGGTCATCCAGCAATTTTGCGTCGATAGCCATAGTCTTTGTGGGATCTGTCAGCTCGTGGAAAATGGTCGCTTCTCACTTTCCCTAAACCTCCATCAAGCTGGCGGATTCTACCACGTTATGCCCCCCGTGAAAAGCAAAAAATCTGCTAGCGCGCCCAAAAGATCGGGTTCGCTTGATGGGAGGCGAGACAGTAAAAAGGCTGACACGAACGGTATGAACCCCCAGATGCGACAACAGAGCCTGAAATTTATTTGTTGTGTTGAGAGATGCGGTCAGCTTGGTAAGCCGTTCGTGCATATTCCTTCGCAGTGAATATCGCAGCACAAAAGAAGAGAATGTAGAGTAAAGACAGGACGTAGTGCATCCTCTTTTTGAACGACATGAAGGGAAAACGTGACGCCTTCTTGATCCTCCTTGCCCGGACGGCCCGCGTGATGACGGGATTCAAGAAAAGCGCTATTACAATCGCTGCAATGCCAAATGCCGTTGCAAGAGTTCCGCCCAGCACAGAGAAGGCAAACATGATATTGCTTGCGCCGGGGACATTCTCCTGACACAATCCGATAATCACACATACGATGGCAGCTACTTGCATGAGGCGATGAAGAGCTACTGCCGTGTAAAAGCGAGACCGTTTCCATAGGGGTAAAATGATCGGAAGAGCCATAAAAATGACGAATACCGGACTCCAACTTGATTCAGCTAATGACGGCATTCGATCCGATATCCACCCGATTTCTCCCAGAAAACAGGTACCGAATACCCAAGGAAAGTACGTCACGATGGGACAGCCCAGAGCAAGGAGAGGCACCGGTAGGAGAAGGTCCCTCTCTCTCATTCGGCAGGTCAACAGGTCCGCGAAAAGAATCAACGGACACAGGACAAGGTAATACCAGTCAAATGCGGGACTTTCTGCTAAGAATCTGTACATATTTTTCCCTGTGATGTCGTATGAGGTTCTGCCGTCAGTTGACGTACGGGCTCTTCATTGTCTGAATGTTCCATTTTGGCGCAACCGGACGAGACCGATATGGCGGATAGTATCCCAACCGGATGATGTATTCTACTTGCTCGCATATTCACACTGATTGAGAGGGCTCTTTTTATACAAGCGGTGAATGAGGACCGTATAGACAGCGATGCCGAGGAAGTATGGTAGGAGAAACATAGGGACAAACTTTCCGGCTGGGAATGCGTGGAAGTTTCGTGTCATGTCCTCACTCATGCAGACAACGTATGCTGCGGTCATCATCAATAAAAGGGGAAGCAGCGGGCAGGATGCCGCAAAAATAACCTTCAACGTTACGGAACGAACCTTACCCGCCAACCAATATCCGAGCAAGGCGCCCGGGAAGAAATAAAACAATGAACTTATCATGGTCGATTCGATGGCTTCGCACATATCCAGCCATGACATTTGCCGGAGAAGACTTCCTACCAAACAAGTGATTCCCGTTACAATCGGGAAAACGGTGAATGACAAGCTGCACGTCTTGTCGTAAATTCTTTTTCGTTGATTCTCATTCATATCGTCGCTAGTACAAAGACGAGGTAAAGCGAAGTGATAAGCAACAGCTCCCGCCAAGCCTCCCTCCATCGAGGAATCAGCGTCGCTAAAGTGTACACATAGGCACACATAGGGATTTCAAACAACAAAACGCGCAAACTAAGCTGGACCCATCTTAGCTGTTGCTCGAGTTCCAAAAAGTAACAATGCCTGAAGAGATACCAACGCGATACCAGAAGAAGAGCCATTAGAATCGGCAACACGATCGCTGTAACCGTCAACCTATTCATGGCATTTCCGGTGTTACGTCAACCATCCACCAAAACATGGTCATGGGGATTATCACGGTGTATTCCTTTCCCTCGGACATGACTCGGTACTCGTGCACATTCAATCCATCGTCTTGCATAAATACCTTCGACGATATAGGACTCCAAATTTTCCCTCGACTTGCCATGTATTCCTGCAAAACTATCCTAGGCATCTCATCTATGATATTCGTCCTGAGTTGCGATAACGCGTGTGATAAGACGAGCATCGCTAGGATGCTGACCACGTAAAGACACGTTGCTCGATTGAGTGCTTTCACTGTCCGGTCTTGGAGAATTGTTCCATTTTGGCGCGGATGCCGCGGAGGAAGACCTGTTCAAGGGAGCGGTGGAGGGGGGAGGAGGAGATCCAGGAATCGCCGGCGAGGGAACGGAGGCGGTCGAGGAGCTCCGCTGAGGCGCCGGAGAGGATGATTTGGGTGCGGTCGGGGTCGTCCGTGAGCTCGTCAATAGACCCCTCGGCGATGAGGCAGCCTTGGTAGAGGATGCCGACACGGTCACAGACCTCCTGGACCTGCTCGAGCAGGTGGGAACAGAGAAAGACCGTGAGACCGCGGGATTTGAGGTCGAGGATGATGTCGCGGATGACGCGTGAGCCGATGGGATCCACGCCGGCGGTGGGTTCATCGAGAACGAGGAGGCGGGGGCTCTGCACGAGAGCCTGGGCGAGACCGATGCGCTGCAGCATCCCCTTTGAGTAGCCGGCGAGGCGTCGGCGTGCGGCATCCTGCAGACCGACGAGCTCGAGGAGCTCCCGGACGCGGGAGCGGAGGCTCTTTCCGCCGAGCCCGCAGAGGCGACCGTAGAAGCGGAGGGTTTCTTCGCCCGTGAGGAATTTGTAGAAGTAGGGATTCTCCGGGAGGAAGCCGATTTCACGGCGATTGGCGGCGGCAGTGGCGGGGCGACCGAAGACGTTGCAGGAGCCCTCGTGGGGGGAGAGGAGCCCGACGAGCATTTTCATGATGGTGCTTTTGCCGGAGCCGTTGGGACCGATGAGGCCGTAAACCGCGCCCTGAGGAATGGAGAGCGAGACCCCTTTCACCGCGTACACAGCGCCGACTTTTCCCCAGGGACCCGGGAAACTTTTGTGCACGTTGGTGATTTCGACTGCATTCATGCTTTCACCTCGCTCATGAGCAGCAGGAGAGACTTGGCCATAGCGATGCCCTTCTCAAAGATATCCAGTCGCATATTTTCATTCGGCGAGTGGATGCGGGAATCGGGCAGGTCGAGACCGAGAAAGAGCGCGTCCTTGCCGAGGATTTTGGACATGGATGCCACCACGGGGATCGAGCCGCCCTCGCGTACGAGCACGGGCGGGTTGCCAAAGGTATCATGCAGCGCTTTCTGAGCCGCTTTGCCGAAGGGGGAGTGAGGATTGCTCATGTAGGCGTCGCCTGCGTGCTGCATGGTAAACTTCATGGTGATGCCGGGGGGACATACTTTCTTGAAATGCGCCTCCACCTTGCGCATGATATCCACGGGGTCCTGACCGGGCACGAGCCGGCAACTTATTTTGGCGATGGCATGGGTGGGAATGACCGTCTTTGAGCCTTCACCTTCGTAGCCGCCGGAAATGCCATTGGGTTCGAACGTAGGTCGGGCATAGACGCATTCCGCGCCGGAGAAGCCTTTTTCCGTGCGCAGCGAGGGGACACCGGTGAGTTCAGCGAGCTCGGCATCGCTCATGCCCGGCACGCGTTTCCAGCTCTCCTTCTCCCAATCCTCGATGTCGGCGACGCCGTCGTAGAAGCCTTCCACGGTGACGTGGTTGTTTTCATCGTGGGTGGAGGCGAGCATCTCGCAGAGGGCGGTGATGGGGTTGGCGACCGCCCCGCCGAAGATGCCGGAATGGAGGTCCATCTTCGGTCCGTGCACTTCCAGCTCAAAGCAGCAGAGCCCCTTCAGACCGTAGGAAAAAGAGGGAACGTCCGGCGCGGCCATGCCGGTGTCGCTCACGACGATGACGTCGCAGGCGAGTTCCTTTTGCATCGCGGGATCCTTGATCAACTCCTGGAGACTTTCGCTGCCGCGTTCCTCTTCGCCCTCGAAGAGGTAGGTGACATTAAGGGGGAGAGAGCCGAGCTCGGCGATGAGTTCCTGCGCGCCGAGGATGTGCGCCATGATCTCGCCCTTGTCGTCACTCGCGCCGCGGGCGTAGATGCGTCCCTCGCGTATCTCTGCGGCGAAGGGGTCGCTCTTCCACTCGCTGAGGGGATCCACCGGCATGACGTCATAGTGCCCGTAGATGAGCACCGTGGGCTTGCCCTCCACGTGCGGGCTGTGCGCGACGACGATGGGGTGAATGTCCGTCCTGTACTTTTTTGCCGAGAAGCCCAGCGAACTCAATTTCTGCACGAGATAATCGGCGCAGCGGTCAACATCGGCGGCGTGCTCCGGTTGAGCGGATACACTCGGGATACTCAAAAACTTGGTCAATTCCTCTACGTGAGTCATGGCGTCATCTTACACCAAACCCCGCCAAGAAGCAAGAGCAACGCATGGGGAAGTACGAATTGGATGCCAGCGCGCCGATGAGGCGAATTCAGGCGAGAGGTATATCGGGTCTCCGTCAATTTCGCTGGAGGCGCAGGAAAAAGATTTGGCGAGTTTTTAAGAATAGATAGTTAATGTTACA
>CANPXA010000035.1 GCA_947585525.1 uncultured Akkermansia sp.
ATTCTCTTGTTCGCCGTACGCTGAGCAGAACATCGTAAGAGCCGCGAATATGCTGAATAATTTCTTCATTGTCTTGTATTGTTATTAGATGTCACTTGATTCTTTCCCAAACTTCCCGAGCCTTTTCTTCCCGTACCGACTTACAGCCGTTTCAACGCCTCCTTGGCTTTTTCATACCCCTGAGCGGCGGCTTTTTGATACCATCTTCTTGCCTCCGTCATGTCCTTGCTCACTCCCTTGCCGTTCTCATAGCACAAGCCAAGGTTATTCTGCGCAACCGCATCCCCCTGATCCGCCGCTTTGCGGTACCACTTCACCGCCTCCGCCATGTCCTTGCTCACTCCTCTGCCGGTCTCATAGCACACGCCAAGGTTATTCTGCGCATCCGCATCCCCCTGCTCCGCCGCCTTGCGGTACCACTTTACAGCCTCCGCGTAGTCCTTGCTCACTCCTGTACCGCCCCGATAGCACCAGCCAAGGTTAAACTGCGCAACCGCATCCCCCTGCTCCGCCGCCTTGCGGTACCACTTCACCGCCTCCGCGTAGTCCTTGCTCACTCCCCAGCCATTCCGATAGCAATTGCCAAGGTTGCTCTGCCCTATCGCATCCCCCTGATCCGCCGCTAGGCGGTACCACTTCACCGCCTCTGTCAAATCCTTGCTCACTCCCTTGCCGTTCTCATAGCACACGCCAAGGTTATTCTGCGCATCCACTTGCCCCTGATCCGCCGCCTTGCGGTACCACTTCACAGCCTCCGTCATGTCCTTGTTCACTCCATTGCCGTTCTCGTAGCACCAGCCAAGGTTATTCTGCGCAACCGCATACCCCTGCTCCGCCGACAGACGGTACAGTCTCACCGCCTCCGTCATGTTCTTGTTCACTCCCTCGCCAAACTCATAGCACACGCCAAGGTTTCTCTGCGCCTTCGCATTCCCCTGATCCGCCGCTTTGCGGAACCACTTCACCGCCTCCGCCATGTCCTTGCTCACTCCCTCGCCGTTCGCATAGCACCGGCCAAGTCCATTCTGCGCCTTCGCATTCCCTTGCTCCGCCCCCAGGCGGAACCACTTCACCGCCTCCGCATAATCCTTGCTCACTCCCTTGCCGTCCGCATAGCACACGCCAACTTCGTACTGCGCCCATGCCTGCCCAGCTTCCGCTTCCTTGTAGAATGCGGGCGTACTTCCCTCCGCCGACGCTGTAACGATTAGGGCACATAGCGCCACCGCCGACATCTTACGAACGACTTTTCGAATCTCTCTTTTGAAGGTGTGATTTTCTTTCATGGTAAAAATAAGGGTTTGAAGCTTCGTCTCTGCTACGCTGAATAATTTCTTCTTCATTGTCTTGAGTTTTTATTAGATGTCACTTAATTCTTTTCCAAACTTCCCGCGTCTTTTCCTACCGTACCAACTCACAGCCGTTTCAACGCCTCCTTGGCTTTTTCATTCCCCTGAGCGGCGGCTTTTTGATACCATCTTCTTGCCTCCGCTATGTCCTTGCTCACTCCCTTGCCGTTCTCATAGCAATTGCCAAGGTTATTCTGCGCAACCGCATTCCCCTGCTCCGCCGACAGACGGTACAGTCTCACCGCCTCCCCCATGTCCTTGCTCACTCCCTCGCCGTTCTTATAGCACACGCCAAGGTTATTCTGCGCATTCGCATTCCCCTGCTCCGCCGCCTTGCGGTACCACTTCACCGCCTCCGCTATGTCCTTGCTCACTCCCCAGCCGTTCTCATAGCAATTGCCAAGGTTATGCTGCGCCTGCGCACACCCCTGCTCCGCCGACAGACGGTACAGTCTCACCGCCTCCGTCATGTCCTTGCTCACTCCCCAGCCGTTCTCATAGTACACGCCAAGGCTACATTGCGCATTCGCATTCCCCTGCTCCGCCGCCTTGCGGTACCACTTTACAGCCTCCGCGTAGTCTTTGCTCACTCCATTGCCGTTCGCATAGCAATAGCCAAGGTTATTCTGCGCATGCGCATTCCCCTGCTCCGCCGCCTTACGGTACCACCTCACCGCCTCCGCGTAGTCTTTGCTCACTCCCTCGCCGTTCTCATAGCACACGCCAAGGTTATACTGCGCATCCACTTGCCCCTGATCCGCCGCCTTGCGGTACCACTTTACAGCCTCCGCGTAGTCCTTGTTCACTCCCCAGCCGTTCGTATAGCACAAGCCAAGGTTATTCTGCGCAACCGCATGCCCCTGATCCGCCGACAGGCGATACCACTTCACCGCCTCTGTCATGTCCTTGCTCACTCCACTGCCAGTTTCATAGCACCAGCCAAGGTCACACTGCGCATTCGCATTCCCCTGATCAGCTGCCAAGCGGAACCACTTCACCGCCTCCGCGTAGTCCTTGCTCACTCCCTTGCCGTTCTCATAGCACACGCCAACTTCGTACTGCGCCCATGCTTGCCCGGCTTCCGCTTCCTTGTAGAATGCGGGCGTACTTCCCTCTGCTCCTGCAATAGCTGACAGGGCGACTATCGCCACCGCGGACGCCCTACGGATTACTTTTCGAATCTCTCCTTTGAAGGTGTGATTTTCTTTCATAGTAAATGTAAAGATTTGAAGTTTCGGCTCCGGCTTTCCGCCGGACGAGGGTCAGCATATCTCTTTTCGAAAGAGATATGCCGGCAAACAAGCTATACTCAATTGATATCAAATAATTTACGACTTTACACATCAACAATTGGGCACCTCGTCTATGACAGCATTTTTGCCTTCATCAGGTGCCAAAGTTTTCTGTCTAAAAGTTTTTTGTTTTTTGGACTGGACATCTCTTTCGAAAAGAGGTGTCCTCCCAAATGACGCAATAAAGGCTTTAATCACTATATCTTGTGCAAGATATGTTAAAAATTCAGGGAATGAACACCCACTCCCCCACACGTGTCCCAAGAAAATCATCTCCGGACTCATTCAACCCATTCCCCAAGGCAAACGCATGAGAAAATGCGGTTGCCATGGACGATGGACGATGGACGATGGACGATTTATTAATAATGTGCGCGTTGCGCAGCTTGCTTCGGATCGTCAGACTATGCAGAATCTTCTTGAGAACCATCATCATGATGAACGCTTGTTGTCATGATTTTTGATAGGCATCAACGGTGATATCAATCAAGAAGAGCATTCTCTCTGTTGATGCACTTCTCTCAAATGCGTTTACCCTGAGGTCAGGGCTTGCGCTCCCAAGGTGAGTAACAAGCCTCCTGCTGCCGTCTGGAGCCAGCGAATGGGGAAACGGTGCATGAGACGCGCGAGGCAAAAGCTCCCCACGACAGACACAAAAGTGACCAACCCGATGCAACCCACCACAAGAGCCAGCTGCGGCGCAGTTAGTTCTGCATTCAGCACGCGACCGAGCGCAAGACAGATGCCGATGGCGAAGGCATCCATGCTGGTCACCAGTCCGATGATCAGCAAACCGGCGAAGCCCAGTGGCACCATCTCCCGTTCGTCCGCACCCTTTTGCCATGCCTTCCTTATCGTGCTCACGCCGAGTGTCACAAAAATCAGGAAAGTCACCCACTCCCCATACCTCATCACCACCTCCCTCAGTCCCACTCCCCCCATGTACCCCAACAACGGCATTCCTGCCTGAAAGAGTCCGGTCACCGCCGCCAGGGCGAGGCAAGCGCCGCTCCTTCTCTGTCTCAGAATTAACCCGTATGAGAACGCATACGTCGCCGCATCAGCCGCCAAGGCGAAAGCAATCATAGCGAGCTCCAAGTAATTCATGGCTGCTCGGAATCAGGCTGCCTGGCAGGCAAGGAAGGAATGCAGCTCCTGCAACGCTCTTCGCTGGGTGGGACAGGCTCGGCGTCTCGCCCCCAACACCATGCTGCAGTGTTTCATCCCGGAAAAACGGTAGACTGTCAGCCCGCACTTCTTCAGTTCCTCCATACGGCGTCTCAGCTTTTCGTAGAAGAACAACGGCAAAGGCTCCTCCCCCGCCAGCTCATCCAAGTCGATATCGACCGGGGGCATTTGCTCGTGCAGATGCTCCGCAACGAGGGGCAACCCGATCTCACGCAACAACCCGCGCACCCGAGCAAAGAAGTACTCCAGCGGCAACGTCCGCAACGGGCAATACTTGTCCAAATACATCAAAATCCCCTCCGCTACCTCGCGACCAAACGGCAAATTCATCCCGGCCTCCTGCGCCGCCTCCGTCAATACCCTTTCTATCCACTCCAAGTCGTAGTCGAACGTTACGTAACGTCCTCTCTGAAGTATCGGGTGCCGGTTTTGAAGAGTATTCATCCCAAAGATAGTTTACGCTGCAAGGGGTCAATGACCCTCTTGCGCTGAGTGTTGCGCAATTGCTCGATGAACTCGTCGATGTCTTTGTACTGACGATACACCGAAGCGTAGCGCACGTACGCCACGGAGTCAATTCCCTGCAACTTTTCCATCACTTTCATCCCAATCACCGCCGTCGGAACCTCCCGCTGGTGGTCCCTGTGTAGCTCCGCGATGATCTCGTCCGTCGCCGAGTCCAACCTCTCCATGCTCACCGGTCTCTTTTCACACGCCTTGAGCATACTCTTCAATATCTTCTCCCTGTTGAGAGACTCGTGGGCGTTTCCCCTCTTCACCACTCGTAGCTCCGTGCGCTCCAGTTGCTCGTAGGTGGTGTATCTGTAACCACAGCGCAGACACTCCCTCCGACGCCGAATGCAAGTACCCTCCCTGGCCATTCGTGAATCGATGACCTTGTCCTCCATGTACCCGCATTGTACGCACTTCATGACCCGATGATACCCACAATAGGTTGTAGTGTCAAGAGAATTTCACTACAATATCAGCTATTTTCCCCTATCAAATTGAGCTCTTGAGCTTGACAAATCGGAGAGGATGTGTATCCTTGCATCTATGCGCGCTTTTTTCCACGCGGCACTCGTGTTCGGTCTGACGTTTTTTTCGTCCTGTCAGTCCCAAATGTCGACGACAGTTGGCACGCACGCACCTCGATCCGGATACCCGACGTACCATCGCCCCACGGCGACGCCTCGACCCGCAGCTCAGCCCGGCAATTCTTTGGTTCCTCCGCGCCCTCTGTCTCAGCCGCGCACTCCCGCCCCGGTTCCTGATTGTGCTGCGGTGTGTGTGATTGACCCCCGTACCGGTCATGTTCTCTACCAGCACAACGCGCATATGCGTCGTCAAGTAGCCAGCACTCAGAAAATCATGACGGCCCTCTGCGTGACAGATGCCGGCAACCTCAACAAACCCGTCACCATCGCGGCATCCGACAATTCCTCCGTCCCGCCCGTCAAGCTCGGTCTCAAACCCGGCACCCAATACCGCCGCGGCGACCTCCTGCGAGCCATGCTCACCGGCAGCTTCAACGATGTGGCTGTCACACTCGCCCGCGATACAGCCGGCAGCGTACCTGCCTTCATGCAGAGAGTCAACGCCCGGGCGCGGCGTATGGGTATGCATAACTCCTACTTCGTCAATCCGAACGGACTTCCGGCAAACCAATATTCTACGGCCTACGATATGGCATTGGCGGCCTGCTACGCCTACAACAATGCCACCATCCGCCGCTGCATCAACAAACCGGAATACCAATTCCGCATGGCGGATGGCTCCCTGCGTACCATCAAATCCACCAACAAACTGCTGCGCCGTTACTCCTGGGTTCAGGGCATGAAAACGGGCTATACCAACGCCGCCGGCAAGTGTCTCATCTCCTGTGCTGCGCTCAACGGTCAAGCCGTAATCGTCGTTATCCTCGGCAGCACCAACCGCAAAATTTGGGACGAATCCGTACGCTACCTCCGTTGGGCATTCGGTCTGCCTCAACAAGCCTGAAGCTTGCCAATCGAGCCTATTTGTGGTAGTATTCTGTCGCGATGGGGCGCATCTTCAAATGGGTAAACATCATCATCCTGCTACTGGTAGGAGGTGGAGCGTTGGTGCTCTGGCTGCGTGTTGAGAACCGCACGATGCGCGTCCTGCAACCGGTGAGCCCGCTGTACAAGGGATATTCTGACCTTCCGGATCGAGCGGAGGGGGTACGCCTGACTCCCTTTGAATACGAGGGATACGACAAAAAGAAAGGGCTTGCCTGCATCGTCACGAGCACCGGTGAAGAAGGAGGCAAAACTCCCATCCAACAAGCACTCCTTGAAAAACTTCTGCCGGAAAGACTCGATAACCTCGGGAGTGTGGATTACGTCCTTATCTGCGTGGATTGGGATCACGGCATTCGCTCAGCCCTCCCGTTGGCAGAAACCCTCGCTGCCGCCGGGCTCTCCTGCGTCCTATGGGAACCGAGAGGAAAGAATTCCGCACGAGAGTACAGCACGCGAGGTTTGTTGGAAAGCAAAGATGTTCCGCTCATCATTGATGCCCTGGAGCAAATATCCGGGAAAAAGGACCTCCTCATTTTCGGCATAGGTCGTGGCTACGGGGCGGAGCTCATGATCCACGCTGCAACCAAAGACCAACGCCTACGTGCCATCGCCGGCATCAACGCATGCACATCTCTCAGCTCGTTGCTCAAACGATCCGGCGTCTCCGTACTTATGCGCGAACTCATCAGCCGCCGCATGGAAACCCTCACCGGTTTGGAGCCCTTTGACATAGCCGCCGTCAAGAGTGTGTTTGCTCTGGATCGACAGACCCCTGTCCTGCTCATCTACACAGAAGAGCCCGGTTTGGAAAGTTCTCCGGATGATTCCATAGCCATGTTCACCCAGCTCCACCCGGCGCAACGCCAATTGGCTACACTTCGCCGCGCGGATGACCCTCCCCATGCCACTACACGCGACCTCGTTTTCGTTCAAAAGGGCGGGACTCACGAGATTAAGCATCACCTCACCGCCGACCTGCTGCAAGATGCCGATGAGATACCTGCGCTTATCTTACGATGGATGAATCAACACGTACCCGCCCTGCTGGAAACTCCTGCACCTCTCCCCCAATCTAACCCCTAATCCGTTTCTTTCCGGACCCGTCTCCTCCCCATGGCATTTTCCGTTACCAGACGCTTCCATCGACGTCGGCACGCCAACCGACGCCGCGGAGTATTCACTCTCTCGGAACAGCGCCATACTCTCCCTCTCATCCTCTTGGCGGCTCTTGCCGCCCTCGTAACCCACATCGCTGCCTTGCGTGCTACGCCTTGGGTGATACGTTTCTGGGAGAACTCAGGGGAGACCTCTAAGGAACAACGAGTACAGGACGAAGAGGTTCGGGTCGTGGTAAGGAAAGCTCCTGCCGAAGAGTTGCAAACGTCTCACCCTGTTCCGCCGGCTGAACCCACCGAACCGGAACAACTCGAACCGGAGCCCCTGGAAATCGACCTCCTCGACATCGATGTGAAAGAGCTCGTCATGGCTCCAGGTGAAACCAATCTTCCTCTGCCGGCTCCGGAGGAAGCCGATTCCTCCCCCCAGGAAACTCCCCAGCTCACACCTGCCGCCTCCGCCATGGCGCTTCCGTCCACTCAGGATCTGCCGGATATCGTTGAAAAGATCCCCGAGCCCACCCCGGTAAATGCCAATTCTGTCATCGCCAACGCTTCACCCCAATCGCAAATGCTTGACGACGCCGAGGGGCTCATTGACCAAGAACTGCGCCGCCAAGCTAAGAATGGCACGTCCGGCCTGCCTGCCGATACGCGGACTCTCTCCCAACTCATGGGACTCTCCAACTTGGGGGCTTCGTCCGGTGTGGCTCGACTTGGCACCGATCTCTTGTTTGCGTTTAATGAGAGCAAGCTGAAAAACTCTGCGCGCATCTCACTGCTCCAGCTCGCTGCCCTCATCCACAAAAATCCCTCCACCACCTTCATCATTGAAGGGCACACCGACGGTATCGGCTCCCCGGAATACAACACAGATCTCTCACGCAGACGTGCTGCAGCCGTTGTGGAATGGCTCGCTCGCAATGGGGTACCCACCAGCCGCGTGTTGCTCCGAGCCTGCGGCTCTTCCCGTCCGCTCGTCGATACCTCACTCCCACGCGACAAGCAGGCTCTCAATCGACGCGTAGAAATCCATATGCGCAAACCCGGCGAGGCACCCCCTCAGGACTGCATTCCGGCTCAGCCCGTCGCGAGATGATGCCGGATTCCTCCATAATGCAGTGCCTGAGCTCCACCGAAGAAGGAGATGTCCTTCTGCCGCGGCGTGGCGGACTTCTCACTCCTCATTGTTCGGCTCTGCTTTCTCTGGATTACGATGGAACACTCTGCTGTGGAGAGGCAAGAGAGCCCGAATCAGTTTTCTTTGATTCTATCCGGGCACTGCGCCCACTCGGCGTACGTTGGGGAATCAACACGGGACGCACTCTCCGGGAAATGGCTCAATTCCTTGAAAATTTTGAAGAACAACCGGACTTCCTCTGCACCCGAGAACGCTTCGTCTATCTCGTGGACAGTGGCGGAGTGTGGCATGCGGCAGAGAAACACAACGCCGCCTGTCACTCTGCACAACTCGCCATGCAGCACCGCCTGTTGCCGGAGTGGAATGCCCTTCTTCCCCGACTCTCACTTACCTGTCCGGCTGCCGAATGGCATCTCTCGGAGAAGGATCCCCTCTCCATCGTCGCACGGGACAGCGAGACCATGGATGCACTCGTGCCAACTTTCATCGAACTCTTGCGCAAACATCCGGACGTCAGTATGCAGCGCGCCTCCCGCTTCATGCGTCTCACAGATGCCCGTTTCAACAAGGGTAGTGTACTCTCCTTCGTGTTACAGCACTGGGCTGTCCCCGAGGAACGGCTCTTTATCATGGGAGACGGACACAATGATCTGGACGCCTTTGCCGCTTTTCCCCGCGCCTTCTGCTGCGCCCCCGCCTCCTCGCATCCTGATGTTATCACCTGGTTGCTCAACCACGGCGGCTCCGTTTTTCCTTCCGTACCGGATGCGATCCGGAAATGGAGCGCTCATTTTTCCCCCGATGAAACAGTGGGAGGTATGTGATAACTACTTTCCGGGGAATCGACCATTTGGATTTCCGAGACGAGATAATTATCCCGTCGGACTCATTCCTGCAACCCTGTTCTCCCTGTTCACCGATCCAACCAGGCGCCCTTTTTCACGGTGTCCGGGGCGTTCTTCTCATCGTTCGGGGTTTGGCGCCGGAACGCCACGAGCAGCACGCACGTCAAACTCACCAACCCCGCCATCGCATTGCCTATCGCCGCCGGGAAACAAATTCCGCAGTCCGGGGACTCAAGGAAGTAGCTCATGCACACGGCCGTCATGAAGGCGGCCGGCAGGGAAGCCGCCCAGTGACAGCGTTCCCTCTGTCGCAGGCACACCGTTATGCTCCATAACGTGAAGCAGGCCAATACTTGATTCGCCCACCCAAAGTAGCGCCATATCACACCGAAGTTGATCTGCGATATAGCCACCACGACCGCGAAAAGCGGAAGGGCAAGCACGAGTCTCTTGCTCAAACTCTGCTGCGGAAGGTGCATCGCATCCGCCAAAATCAGACGGCAGCTACGCATCGCCGTGTCGCCGCTCGTGATCGGCAACGCCACCACACCCAGCACGGCCAGCCATGTGCCTACACTGCCCAGTAATTCACTACAAGCTACATGCACCGCCGTGGCGGGACTAAGCAGGCTGAGTTCCCCAAAATTGAGCGCTGCGCCGCCTTCCCTCAACGGCTCCACCGCTCCCGCCACCGCCGCGTATTCCGTCGGCATCTCGCGCAGAGTGAGTCCCACCACAGCCCACACCAATGCCACGAGTCCCTCGGTGATCATCGCCCCGTAGAAGACAGGTCGCATCAACCGCGCCTCCCCTAGGCAGCGCACCATCATCGGGCTTTGCGTGGCGTGGAACCCGGACACAGCACCGCAGGCTATCGTTACAAAAAGCAGCGGCCAGGCGGAAAGTCCCTGCGGATGGATATTGGACGAGAAATCGAGATCCGGCAGGATGCTGTAATCACTCAGGGGAAGCCCGACGGCAAGTCCGACCACCATAAAAAGGAAGAGGAGTCCAAAGAAGGGGTAAATCTTCCCGATGATGGTGTTGATCGGCAAGATAGTAGCCAGGAGGTAATAGCCCAGGATGAGGACACACCAAGTCTGCACTGAGATGCCTCCCATCATGGCGTGAAGCATACCGGCCGGTCCCATCGTGAACACGACTCCCACCATCAGCAGCAACCCCACGCACACGATGCGCAGCACGTGCCGCGACCACCTGCCCAAATACCTCCCTACCAGATAGGGCATGTTGGCTCCATCGTGCTCCGCGCTCATCACCGCCGCCATAAAATCATGCACCGCACCCGCGAGAATGCAACCTGCCACAATCCACACCAACGCGATCGGACCGAACAAACACCCCGCCAACGCACCAAACACCGGGCCCAGACCTGCTATGTTGAGCAACTGCACCAAAAACACGCGCCACGGCGGCATACGCACATAATCCACCCCATCCGCGTGCGCCTCACAAGGCATCTTCATATCCCTCCGAACGCCGTATATGCGCTCCGCCACGCGTCCGTACACGGCATACCCCGCTACGAGTAGCAGAACACAAAGCGCAAAGTAGAAAACACCCGTCATCTTCAAATAACCATGCTTCGGAAGAAGCGAAAGGCGGGGGAGAGCTTCAGCTTTTCCCCGCCCTCAAGCTCAATCCTTCCTGTCTTACGCCACCGGTTTTGCCAGGACCTTGCGCAACCGCGCAAACCTCGGCAGCGCCTGCACGGTCTTCATGCCGGTCTCGCCTTGGATGAGCGGGAGAGCGTAATCAATGAAAGGCATCTCGACACCGTTTCCGGCAGCGTTGATCCACTCGCGCGGCACCTTTCTCTCGAAGTTCGCCACGCTTTCCAGCGGCAGCAACTTGGTGTTGCACACGTATTGCCCGTACAGGTTGTTGCGTTCAAAGGCCACCATCTTGTCCGTGTCGCCATTCACCGCGGCTGTCACCGCCGTCTTACCCGCCAGATACGCTTCCATGGCGTCCGTGGTGGAGGCAAGGTGCGTGGCGCAGCGCTGCAACAAGGAAGGCTCGATGGCGCGCACTTTCGCGTCGATGCGCGAGCGCACAACCTCCGCCAACTTGTTGGCCAGACCGCCGAGCTGGGCATGACCGAAGCCATCGTTGCCGTTGGTCTTGGCCTCCGAGATGAACTTGCCATCCTTGTCGTGGATGCCCTCAGAAACAACAACAAGACACTTACCCGTAGCTTTGTAGATACGCTCGACGTCGTCGAGGAAGGTGTTCATGTCAAAGTCAACCTCCGGGAGATAGATGAGGTCGGGACCCGCCCCGGCAAAACTTGCCAGCGCCGCCGCCGCCGTGAGCCATCCGGCGTGACGTCCCATCACTTCAATGATGGTTACCATCCCGGTGTCGTAGCAGCAAGCATCGTGTTTCACCTCCATGCAGGATGTCGCGATGTACTTCGCCGCAGAAGCGTAGCCCGGACAGTGATCCGTGCCGTAGAGGTCGTTGTCGATGGTCTTGGGAATGCCCATCACGCGGCACTCATACCCACTCTTCTGCATGAATTTGGAAATCTTGTTGCAGGTATCCATGGAGTCGTTACCCCCGTTGTAGAAGAAGTATCGCACGTCAAACTTCTTGAAGGTATCGAGGATTTTCTCATAATCCGTCGGATCTTTTTCAGGATCCTTCATCTTGTATCGGCAGGTTCCCAAAGCCGATGCCGGTGTAAACTTCAGCAACTCCAGCTCCACCGGATCCTCCATCCCCAAATCGTACAGCCTCCCGCTCAACACCCCGGTAATCCCATTAGCCGCTCCGAGCACGCGCGTGATCTGCGGCGCATTCAACGCCGTCTGCACCGCCCCCAACACACTCGCGTTAATCAC
>CANPXA010000036.1 GCA_947585525.1 uncultured Akkermansia sp.
TCGTAATTCGTAATTCGTAAATGGGCGAGCTCCGCTTGCCTCGGCGCTTTCCTTGCAGCGACAACCCGTGATTTTCCTTCCACCTTCGCTCTCGCTCCGCATCTCCGCGCGCAAGCGCGCTAAAATCCAAATCGTAATTCGTAATTCGTAATTCGTAATTCGTAAATAGGCAAACGCTCCGCGTTTGCCCCGCGTTTTTCCTGGGACGGGTGTGGACCGAAGCCCTCAATGCGACATACGAGTCCGCTTGTTCTTGTATTCGAGCATGGCAAGCTGCTTGGCAATAATGGCCTCCAGACGCGTCTGCTCCTCGCGCGAGAGAACGGATTGCTCATTGCGCAAGCGGTTGCGGGCTTGCTCGATAGCGGCGTTGACGGAAGAGGGATCCACCTCATCCGCATCCAGCGCAGTGTCCGTGACTAGCAGGGCATTGTCGTCCTCCACCTGAAGGAATCCCCCGCCCACAAAAATGCTCTGAGAGCTATGTTCCGTGGTGGTATAGCTGAGTTCACCGGGTTCCACGGCAGTGATGAGAGCCGTGTGACCCGGCAGAATTTCGAGTTGCTCTGCCGTGGCAGGGAGACGGATGCTGAGCGCGTCCGCCTCTACGGCGGTACGCAACGGGGTGATAATTTTGAGATGCAGGGGCATGATGTGGCGCTGGGTGCTGCTCGTTTAGTCTTTCTCCACCGTGTCGATGCCGCCCTTCATGTAGAAATTGCCCTCCGGGACGCTGTCCCACTTGCCATCGAGGATTTCCGCAAAGCCCCGCACCGTCTCCGCCACGGGAACGTACTGCCCCTTGATGCCGGTGAACACCTCAGCCACACTGAACGGCTGCGAGAGGAAACGCTGAATCTTGCGCGCGCGGCTCACCGTCAGTTTGTCCGCCTCCGAAAGTTCGTCCATTCCCAAGATCGCTATCATGTCCTGGAGATCCTTGTAACGCTGGAGGGTTTGTTGCACACCGCGAGCCACCCGGTAGTGCTCCTCACCCACGAGTTCCGGGGAGAGGGCCTTGGAGGTGGAAGCCAGCGGATCGACGGCCGGATAGATGCCCTGCGCCGCGAGTGAGCGCTCCAGCACCACGGTGGAATCCAGATGCGAGAAGGTGGTTGCCGGCGCCGGATCCGTGAGGTCATCGGCGGGCACGTAAACGGCCTGCATGGAGGTGATGGACCCCTTGCGCGTCGAAGTAATGCGCTCCTGCAGACCCGCCATCTCTTCGGCGAGGTTCGGTTGATAGCCCACGGCGGACGGGGTGCGACCCAGCAGGGCGGACACTTCAGATCCCGCTTGCGAGAAACGGAAGATGTTGTCCACGAAGAGCAACACGTCGCGGTTTTCCTCATCACGGAAATACTCCGCCATCGAGAGAGCAGAGAGAGCCACGCGCAGACGAGCGCCCGGCGGCTCATTCATCTGCCCGTACACGAGCGCCACCTTGGAGTTCTCCGGGTTCTTTTGGTCGATGACGCCGGACTCACTCATCTCGTTGTAGAAGTCGTTACCCTCGCGGGTTCGCTCGCCGACTCCGGCAAAGACGGAAAGACCGGAGTGAGCCTTAGCGATGTTGTTGATGAGTTCCATGATGAGCACGGTCTTGCCCACACCCGCGCCCCCAAAGGAACCGGCTTTGCCCCCCTTCAGGAACGGGCAGATCAAATCGATCACCTTGATGCCGGATTCCAGAACCTCAGACGATGTCGCCTGCTCCTCTAAGCTCGGAGCCTCTCGGTGGATGGGATAGCGCTTCTCTACCTCCGGCTCCCCTTTCTCGTCCACGGTCTCACCCAGTACGTTGAAGATACGTCCCAGCACTTTCGGACCCACGGGCACGGAGATCGGCGCCCCGGTGTCCACCACCTCCATGCCGCGCTTCAGTCCGTCCGTGCTGCTCATGGCAACGGTGCGCGCCCAGCCGTCCGGAAGGTGTTGTTCCACCTCGAGAGTGAGTCGGGTAGGTTTGCCGTCCACCTCAAAATCGACGGTGAGCGCATTGTAGAGCGCAGGCATTTGCGAGCCGCTGAAATCGACGTCCACAACGGCTCCGATGATTTGCACGATTTTACCTGAGTTCATAGGGAGTGATGTAGTAAATGGGTTAGGATATTTGAAGAGGGTTATTCCATAGCTTTCATGGCGGTGGTGATTTCCAGCAGCTCGTTCGTGATCTGCGACTGGCGCGCCTTGTTGTAGTCCAGTGTCAACGAATCGATGAGCGTCTTGGCATTCTCCGTGGCGGACTTCATGGCTACCATGCGTGCCGACTGCTCAGAGGCCTTGCCCTCCAACACGAGCTGCACCAGCATGCTGCTCACGTACAGCCGTTGCACGGACTCCAGCAGCGCCTCCGGCGAGGGCTCCAGCAAGAAGTCGGCATCATCGTCTGCATCGGGCATCCCCCCCTGCTCTGCCACGCTCAGCAGTTCCTGGGGTTCCACGGGCACGAGCTTCACAATCTGCGGACGCTGCACCATGACGTTGACAAACTTTTGGTACGCCACGCGCACTCGGGCGTAGCGTCGTTCATCAAACCCCTTACGGATCACGTCGAAGATGGGCTTGAGTTCCGCCTCCGTAGGAGAGTCGCTCAGGCTGAAGCTCCCCTCCACTTCACGCCCCAGCCGCTGCAACGAACCCGCCAGCTTGTTGCCGATGCACAAGTAGTAAGCATCTGCCGGCGCATTTGCCACCACCTCGCGCAACAAATTTGCATTCAGCGCCCCGCAGAGCCCTTTGTCCGTATTGACCACGATGATCAGATCCCTCCCGTCCTCGCGCTCCTCCATGAGAGGCGTACCCCCTCGCATGATGAGACTCTCTCCGAGGTGGTGCAGCACGTTGGCCAGGGCGCTCATGTAGGTCCGCCCACGGAGAGCCAGTTCTTGCGCACGGCGCATTTTAGCGGACGCAACCATCTGCATCGCCTTGGTGATCTGCGATGTGTTGCGTACCGACTTGATGCGGCGTTTGATGTCGCGTAGATTGGACATGAGCGAGGCGGCGGTTAAACGCTGAGGCGTGAGGTGAAGGATTCCATGAAGTTCTTGAGCTTGGAGTCGATCTCCGGAGTGAGCTCTCGCGTGCTCTCAATCTCGGACAGAAGATCCGGCGCCGTGGCCTGCACTTCCTCCTCCAGTTGGTCGCGCACCTTCTGCACAGAATCGACGGGCACCTTGTCCAGGTATCCTTTCTGCACGGCGTACAGATTAATCACTTCAATGCCGAGAGACTTGGGCACATACTGCCCCTGCTTGAAGAGTTCCACGATGCGGCGTCCACGCTCTAACTTGGATTTCGTTGCCGCATCCAGATCCGACCCGAATTGCGCGAAGGCCTGCAGCTCCTCAAACTGCGCGAGATCCAGCTTCACGGAGCCCGCCAGCTTCTTGATGATTTTGGTCTGGGCGCTGGACCCCACGCGGCTCACGCTGATGCCCACGTTGATGGCCGGACGGACGCCTTGGTAGAAAAGATCCGTGTCCAAGAAGATCTGCCCGTCGGTGATGGAGATGACATTGGTGGGAATGTAGGCGGAGACATCGCCGGCCTGGGTCTCGATGATCGGCAAAGCTGTGAGGGACCCTCCCTTACGCCCGCCCTCCGAGTTGATGCGCGCAGCGCGCTCCAACAGGCGGCTGTGCAGGTAAAAGACGTCGCCCGGATACGCCTCACGACCGGACGGACGGCGCAGAATGAGCGACACCTGGCGATAGGCAACGGCGTGCTTGGAGAGATCGTCATACACGATGAGAGCGTCCTGCCCCTGATCCATGAAATACTCTCCCATGGCGCAACCGGCATAGGGAGCGAGGTACTGCATGGCGGCAGAATCGCTGGAGGACGCCACCACGATGATGCTGTACGGCAACGCTCCGCTCTCTTCCAGTTTCGCCACAAGACGTGACACGTTCGCCCTCTTCTGCCCGATGGCCACATAGATGCTCAGGAGCGGACGGTGTCCCGGCAGCTTTCCTTCCTCCGCCAGCTTGTTCTGCCGTGCCTGAGAGATAATGGTGTCCGTTGCGATGGCGGTCTTGCCCGTGGAGCGGTCGCCGATGATGAGCTCGCGCTGTCCGCGTCCGATGGGGATCATGGCGTCGATGGGCAAGATACCTGTCTGCACCGGTTGGTTCACTCCCTGCCGGGAAATAATGCCGGAAGCGATCTTCTCCACCGGATAGTAGGCCGCCGCCGTGATGGGACCTTTGCCATCCAGCGGATTGCCCAAGGTGTCCACAACGCGCCCCAGCAGTCCGGGGCCCACCGGCACACTCAGCAGGCGCCCTGTGGTCTTGCAGCTGTCCCCCTCCTTCAGCCCGCTGCTCTGACCGATAAGCACAGCGCCTACTTCGTTTTCCTCGAGGTTCATGGCGAGCCCCATGACTCCGCCGGGAAACTCAATCATCTCATTGAGCATGGCGTTGCTGAGTCCCTCAATGTGGGCCACCCCATCACCGATCGATTTGATGGTGCCGACATTTTCACTGACCGCCTCGGTCGTGATGTTGCGGATCTGGGCTTCGAGTTCTTGGATGATGTTGCTCATGGGTGTAGGTTGGAAGATTTGTCGTGATGAAAGTTAATCGTGTGGGGCGAGTTGCCTGATGCGCGCGAGGACACTGGCATCCGTTACCCGATCCCCGACGCAGACGCGGATCCCCGCGATGAGCTCCGGCTTCACTTGCCAGTCGTATCGCAGCCCCGGTTTTTTCGCGTCCAGTTTCGCGCGGATGGCTGTCTGCTCCTGTTCCGTGAGTGGCACGGCGCTCTGCACAGTCGCGGTATGCCGCTGTTGTTCGAGACGCACCAGTGAGGTAAATGCGCTGAGCAGCTCCGCAGCGTGACGCGGTTTCTTTTCGACCACGGTGGCGGATACCATGCGCACGCGATCCTCAAGCAGTGTCCCTGCTTCATCGAGGCAGAGACGGAGCATCTGTCTCGCTTGTGCCTGGATGTCTTTGGTGATCTTCATGGGGATGCTGCCGTCGGGGTGTCAGTAAGAAACTAAAAAAACTTACGGGAGATGATTGATCGCCTCTGCGTTGATGACACGGTGGTCCGCCTCGGTGAGCACCTTGCCGGTCACCTGCTGGGTCGCTTGCGCCAAGAGACGGGCGAATTCCCCGCGCAGAGCTTCCTCCTGCCGTCGAGCATCAATTTGAGCCTGTTGATGAGCATTTTCAAGGATGCCCTTCGCCTCCGCCTCCGCCTTGGCGGTCGAATCCTCGCGCAAGGTTTCCGCCAACTTGCGGGCGTGCTCCAGTTCTCCCTTGGCTTGATCACGCGCCTCATTGACGATGCCTTGACTCCTCTCCTGCACATCGGCCAGTTCCTGCTCACTGCGCGCGTGCATAGCCTCCCCTTCGCGAATGCGTTCTCGACGTTCCTCAAGCTGCCGCATCACCGGCTTGATGCCGAAGAAAACGACCACCGCCGCAAGAATGGCAAATGCAATGAAGTGGGCAATGAAAGCCTCGGTGTGCAGTCCGAAGTTGTCCACCATCTCACTGAAAGAAGCCGCAAGGAAGAGTGTGTTCATAGAGGAGGAGCGAGGCGAGTATGTTTGTTGCAGGTATCGAATCCGATGAAGAGGAAAGGTATCAGATGGGGCGGGCGGGTGCGCAATCGTCTCGAGAGTTCAGCGCCCCCGAACCCGCTCATCTGTGGACCGTTTCCGGGCATCAGCCCATGAAAATGGCCACGAACGCCACGCCTTCCACCAATGCGGCGAGAAGGATGGAAATGGTGAGCACCTTGCCGAAAGATCCGGGGTTGCGTCCCGTGGATTCAGCGGCTTTCATGCCGATAAGACCAATACCGAGACCTGCGCCGATGACGACGAGTCCGGCCTTTGCGATGGCTGCTTCTGCGATGATGGGTAACATGGTGTAGTATTGTTGGTTTGTTGTTGGTTTCCCCGCCCCGTCACGTTTTGCTTCATGATCCGGTGCGGGAGAAAGGGGTTATGTTTCTGCGTGGGCTTCCTCCTCGTCCTCCTCACCGCCCACCTGCGTCTTCAGGAAGATTGCCGTGAGCATGAGGAACACGAGCGCCTGCACAAATCCCACGATCAGCTCCAGCGCCATGAACGGAAGCATGGCCGCAAAGCTGATGCCGCCCATTTGCTCCAGGATGGCCTCGCCGGCAAAAATGTTGCCGAAGAGTCGAGCCGCGAGCGCAACGGGACGTATGCAGATGGAGAGGATCTCGATGAGACCCACGAAGAAGAATATCGGCAGCAGCGCGTACTTCAAAAATCCTGTGAGACCACCCTTCGGTCCGAAGGTGTGCGTCAGGAAATGGGTGAGCCCCTGCTCACGCAGCACCCAAATGAACCAGAGAATCGCGTAAAAGAAACCGAGGAAGATGGTGACGTTGAGATCCGCGTTCGCCCCGCGCAAAAGAGGCTGTCCCTTGTACGTTATCTCCCCCACTCCCGGCAGCAACCCCATGTAGTTGCTCACCAATATCAGCAAAAACACCGTCGCAAAATACCAAAAATACCTCTTCGCCAGCCTCTTCCCCGTAAGTCCCTCCACAAAGTTGTACAGCAGCTCAAACACCCACTCCACAAAGTTCTGCAGCCCATGCGGGATCGTCTGCATCTTCCGCGTCGCTAACCGCAACACAAGGGTAATCAAAAGAACCGCCGCAGCCATCATCAACAGCGAGTTGCTGATCGGCAGACTGTGTCCCTCCCAAAACGGTATCGGCACCTCCCAAAGCACCGGCGCCCCCGCACTCAATCCCTCATGCCCCTCCTCCGCGCCGCAAGCCATACAGCCCACGGCGGGTACCACCATCGCTAGCCTTTGCATCATGCGGCGCATCTTCGTACACTCCTCAAACTACCACCCCCCTCCTCCCCTGTCAAGAAAGAATTTGTAGCAAATCCATTGCTGTGGATCGCAAAATGAAATGCAACAGGTGCCGACATAGAGGAAAGCCGGGCGATAGAGAGAAAGATGTTTTTCCTGTTATGTTTGATGCGGAGAGACGGACGTGCATTCTATACGCCGTCTTCCCTTCCCTATTCTATCATGCACTGACGCATCAACTCTCCTTCTCAGCGGAGCGGCGCTGAGCATATTGCTTCACGGTGTCATCGCCTGTACCAATCCGAATCCAATGCGGCAGGTACAAATCTGCCGTGCTGTCAATACCCCGGTCCGCACTTTTGAACCAACGGGCAGGAACAACAACGGTTTCCTGCCGTCCAAGGTATGCTCCCCACCATGCAAAGGTGGAGGCGGAAATGATCAGTTGCTCCATGGAAGTGAGGCGACGAAGAGCGTGCATCGATGGGGAATGGTCAATTTCCACGATGCACCTGTTCTGTGTTTTCCCCATGGCTTTGCGCACCGCATACTCGCCCAGTTCACAGTCATCGGTAAAGAGAACAACTCGGTGAAAGTCGGGAGAGACATACTGAAGCGCCTCGCGGATATAATCCACCGTAGGAGCCATGAAGAATTTTCGGTGCCCACGATTCAGATAATCCCCGTATCGCAGATGTATTCCCAGCGTTCCCTGGACTCTCGGTGCAATGAAGGAGGCATACAGGCGCCGGATCTCTTCTTCATGGTCGTGAAAATACTTATAAGTCTGAAAGAAGCCAGCGAGCGCTCCGCTGCGCACCTCAGCCGGTATGGGAGAGTACGAAAAAACGGGCTGCGACCATGTGCTTTTCTCCAACAACCCCATCGGTGTGGCAGGCAAGCAACATGCCGCTCCAAGAAACTTCCTCAATTGCTCGTACACGATGTCCACATGCCACGGTACTCGGCATGTAAGCCCCTGCCGCAACGCATGGGCATACACCGCTGCAATGCCAAAGAGCAGATTGCCCACACCGACGGATGTCAGCTGTGGAGAAATACATCCGGCACGCGATGGCACATATGCATGAAGGACATGACGTTGAATCTTTCCGAGCAAGGTGCGGGAAGCATCATGCGAACAGCGGGAAGCTGTTTCCATGTAATTGAGGCGACTGCTAAGGGTGTACTCTGACGAGCACCGTGCGAGGAGACGATGCCGGAGTTTTCCCTTTTGTGAACAAAAGAAGCTCTCAGCGAGGTGTCCCATCTGCACGAATAAGTTCGAAAGAGCAAGCGCCTGCTGGAAGCATACATTACGTCGCGGACGTTTCGTGTCACAAATAACACCTTGAGGGACTCGAACAACTCGCCACCGGGCATGAAGTTCCTGTTGACGCACAAAAATTGCCGTGAGCCACCCCCCTAAAAGAGCGTGCAAGCGAGGCATGGGAGTACACTCCTTCTCGTGGGCCTCAAGCAGGGGAAACAGGAAACGGCAATACTCAAAAAACACCTCTCGGCGGCAATAAATGAGCGTACTGCATACTTCTGTGCTGCTGCGGCAACTCTCTTCAAAAGCAGGGACGTATTCCGGACGCATACGCCGAATGATTTCTGACAGTTTATCCACATTGTCATGCCCAACCTGTTGCCTCCAATACTCGTCCATCGGCATTCCGAAAGAACGGGGGATCGGCGCATAAAGATCCCCGCGCTCATCCTGTCCATTCATGATACCCACGAGTCCGGAATGCACATGGCGATAATAGGCTCGCCAATCCTTGATAGCTTCCTCAAATTTTTCACTTGCGGCCCGGTGAAGCATCAAAATACGGTCGTATTGAAAAATTCCGATGTAATCCGGATTACCGATGGAAGCATAATTGTTCCACGCCCAGTACGTTCCTGTCAACTCGTTGTAATCACGATTCTTTGCTGAAATATTTTCCCCGGTATCATCCCCCTGCAGATGCGCTAATAACCAATGTCGCGCTTTCGTGCTTACCGGTCCATCACAGCAGGCTTCCGCTCCTAAAACGCGACCCAGATGCAAGGGCAGTAACTCCTTCCCACACAACACAAAATCATCAAGGTGGTACCCAAGAATGATTTTGCTTGATTCTCGCCCTAAGGAGGAGAGATCGTTGTGTCGCTTTTCTTCTTTATCCTTCATAATTACGATGCGCGCACTCGTTATCCTGTATTCAGAGGCACCGGCACTCTGTCATCATCTACTGAGCCAACCGACCGGGCAAGTCTAACATTTCATGCGGGATTTGCAAGTCGGAAGTGATATCCGACCATGTTATGTGGGTTGCAAGATTCAACGCAACAGATCGATAGCACAAAGCAAAGAGCCCAGTTAGCTTGGAAAACAAGGGCCCCTCTCTCCGTTGGGAGTCGGCTACTGTTTGAGTTATGGTTGGTCGAGCCGGGACTTCTCAAAGTCAGCCAGCCTGTTCCCCTAGACGAGAGCAGAACGTCGATCCGTATGCGCCACGTGTGAACGGTGTCGACAATGCACAAACAGCAATCGCATTCGTTATGCCCTTACTGCGCTGTGGAGATGGAAAGTGAACGGATCGCCATACCTAGGCGGCGTTTATCTTTTCCTTTACCTAGATCAATAGGGGCTACCGCGCCGTCTATTTTGATTTCGATATCCAATGGTTTCTTGATTTTCAGCACATTCAAAGGAACGATGAGTTCGGTTTTCGGTACGGCTCCCTTATATCGAAAAGCCCAAGTGGCTAATTTTACACCATTGGCGAATACCTCAGCTGTTACAGCAGGATGATTGGGACACAGTAGCGCGAAGGTACCTTGAAAATCCATTCTTAAGGGTTTGTCCTGGGGAAGGTCGAACCGAAACCGTACGATGTCCCCATCCGTCCAGCGTCCCCATTTTTCTGCATAAGAGAGACCCGAGACGAGAAAGGACAGCGTTTTATCGGAGAAATTGTAGTGTTGGAGCAATGAAGCAGGTTGAATGGTTATTTGTGAAAACGTAACCGGCTTTTCTGTCATCAACGTGACGAGGAAGCGATATTTTTCGTCCGTATCTTTCCCCGGCAGGATGGTTTCAAACTTTTGTTTGTCGATAGCGATTTCTTTGCCGTTCACAACGAGCTTCCCGCCAACTCGGGAGGCTGTAAATCTAAGCTTAAGGTTGCTTTTATTCACATTAGGAATGATGATGCAGGACTTATCCGTTGATGTAAATCCTCCCCTCCCATCCTTCAACCAATCGTGCATGAAATGTGTTGGCACCTTCTTGAGGATCGTATCAATATTTTGGAACATTGATGCATGGGGATCATTCCAATTAACTCCCTGATTGACGAAAAGATAAACGTCTTTATTAAAAAACGCAGAAACTTCCTCCTCCTTCATCAAATGATTGCATATTTGAAGAATATTGGCGTTGTCCACATAATTATTTCGTGTAAGCACAGCCATGATAAAGCCCGTATAAGAATCCCCAATCAGCACCATTTTCTTTGCCAATCCCTTTTTCGGAGCCATCAGTGTAAGATTAAAAAATCTCTCATGGGGCAGGTAAGGAATGAAGGTATTAATTAAATTGCCGAGATCACGTTCAGCAAACGGAGGCATATCAACCTTTGTTATTTTATCAATTTTGGGGGGAGCAATGCTGAGCTTTTTTAAGATTTCCTCCGTTGCACGATATGAACCATAAAATGACCAATGAATTCCTGTCCGAGGAAATGGCTCATAGCCTTCCTTCTTCGCCATGTCTTTCATCATAGGTACAGTGTTGATATAAGGAATCTCCAATTCCTTGAGTAACTCTTCCCAGTAGTTGTATACATCAAATTTCCGATGAGCAAAAAACTTAAAACGCTCTGGAATTTCAGATTCATACACATCAGCTTTTGTCGAACCTAACACAAACAATACCTGCCGGTTATCAGCCAGCAGCGTTTTGACCAATCTTCTCAATTTGGGAGCAAGAGTTTCTTTAATCTGCAAGCATGGTGTATGGTATAAAAGATCAATTTGATTTTTGATAATCAAATTTTTATTGGTTGTTTCTATGAGTGTTCCGCTATATCCAGCGTGGATTTTGTTCAAATTGGCCAAATCATAGAGGGTGTTTTTTGTTTTGAGCGCCAATTTTCGGAATCCGAAATGCGAAGCCCACCACTTTTCAAAATCCTGCTGAAAAGTACGACCCATCCAAGATTTCTCCCGCAGACTTGGTAGTCCCGTGACGGGTTCGACGCCGTTTAACACAGTCTTATCCTTCATGCCGAGCATATAGGTCATCGGCAATGCCAACAGAAGGACAATAGTAAGGATGAATATTTTTTGATGCCAATTCTTCATAACTCAAAATCTGAAATAAATAAACGGTGAGAATGTGGATGTGATGGCAAAGACGTACGCTACAATGAAAAGTACCAGCATGACTGCCGTATCTCTCTTTGTACCTTCATATTGGGAATACCAACGAGCAATCAGCGGCGTGGATAAAATACAGCCGATGATAAAGATCAGTGCGTTGCTGTAGGTCAAAAACTCCGTTGCCTTATAGAAACTGTTTAGTGGGGCGTTTGAATCGCCAAACATGGTCCTGATATACTGCCAAGCATACGTGAGCGTGTCTGCACGGAAAATAACCCAACCGGTTATGATCACGAGAAGCGCATACAGGTGTCGCAACGGTGCCAGTATAGACAGAATCCTTTGCAATTTGTTCTTGCTGGTTTTTTTCTCTTTTTGTCCGTAACTCTCTTTTGCATCAATGCCATGTACCAGGTTCCTGCCAACTCTTTCTATAATGATGAAGACGGCATTCCACACGCCCCACACGACGAAACTCCAAGTCGCTCCATGCCAAAATCCCGTAATCAGGAATACGATGAACAGATTGATGTAGCAGCGCAGATTCC
>CANPXA010000037.1 GCA_947585525.1 uncultured Akkermansia sp.
GGATCGGATCTTCACCTCTCGGAGGGACAACCGCCGAAGATCCGAGTGCACGGGGATATTGTGCCGGTGGGGGATGAAATACTCACCCACGAGCAGATGGTGGAACTCATGAAACCTATTTGCCCGCCAAAGCTTTGGGAGACGTACGAGAAAGGAGGAGATGCCGACTTCGCGTACGAGATGGACTCTACCTCGCGTTTCCGTAGCAATTACATGAAGCAGCAGCGTGGGTACTGCTGTGTGTTCCGTATCATCCCGACAAAGATACTCACCCTCGAGGAACTCAACGTGCCCGACCAAATTAAACGCCTCGCCGAGATGCGCGCGGGTCTCGTCCTCGTCACGGGACCCACCGGCTCCGGAAAGTCCACGACCCTCGCCGCTCTCATCGACTACATCAACACCAATTTCACCCGTCATATCATCACCGTTGAGGAACCCATCGAGTTCGTCCATCCCTCCAAAAAGAGCCTCATCACTCAGCGCGAGGTCCCCACAAATTGTCCCTCCTTCGCGGACGGACTACGCGCCTCCCTGCGTGAGGACACGGATATCGTCCTCGTTGGCGAAATGCGCGATCTGGAAACCATTTCTCTCGCCCTCACAGCGGCGGAAACGGGGTTGCTGGTCTTTGGTACTCTGCACACCAACAACGCGCGAAAGACGGTGGATCGTATTATCGACGTGTTCCCGGCGGAACAGCAGGCGCAGGCACGCACGATGCTTGCGGGGTCTCTGCGTGGCGTGGTGGCGCAGTTGCTGATGAAGAGGTGCGACAAGCCGGGTCGCGTGGCAGTGAACGAGATTCTCTTTGCGACACCGGCGGTGAGTGCGATCATCCGCGAGGGCGCGACTCAGAAGCTCTCCGATGTCATTGTGAGCGGCAAGGCCTTGGGTATGCAGTTTATGGACGACGCCATCTGGCAAAAGCTGCAGCAGGGTATCGTCTCCCCG
Source organism: uncultured Akkermansia sp. (assembly GCA_947585525.1). Taxonomy (GTDB): domain Bacteria; phylum Verrucomicrobiota; class Verrucomicrobiia; order Verrucomicrobiales; family Akkermansiaceae; genus Akkermansia. The sequence goes on from CANPXA010000037.1 coordinate 955, forward strand.
CACGAGGCATATATGAAGGCTATCGATAAAGCTCGCTTCAAGAATTTCCTCCCGCCCGAGGAAGCAGGTCTGGCTAACGCGGGAGGCGCTTAATAAGGGTTCAGAAGGGATTGCAGCCAGGAAGCTGCATCGGGGTTTTGCGAGTGGATTTCGTTGATCATATCAGGTATCCACGGTTGCATCGCAAAAGAGGAGAGCTGGAGGCAGAGGTAAAGCAGGAGGATCGTGCTGATGATGCGGAAAGGAGAGATGGAGCGCTTCGGGCACACGGGGACAATGGCGGTACGCATGTCCCAATACGTGATTTTGTTGCGTCGGATACCGATGTAGGTGAGGATGGCGGTAACGGGAGCGAGAAGGGGCAGCATACAGCCCATCCCCATGATGAAGACGAGCAGGCTGCGCAGGGTGCAGACGCCGAGTCCGGAATTGTTTCCCAGAGGCGCCATCCCTATGCCCATCCAGAATTTCCCCGGAGTCGTGTGCATCCACCGCAGGGAGATGCCTTCAAGAAGGACAAACGGCAGCCAAAATAGAGGATTTCCCGGCTGGAAGTACGGTTGGTAAGGAACGCGCAGCAAATACATGATGCCCAGCAGAGCCGTGGTATAGAGCGCACAATCCATGAGTCGAGCCACCAACCGCGGACCGAATCCGACGAGGAGGGATTCGATCGGGACTGCCGGGATGGACGCCTTGTCTTCTGCCGGTGAGGCGGTTTTCGGCACATGGACTGTATCCCGCCGAGGAGGAAGAGACGGCTGAGCGCCGGCGGAAGAGGTGTGGTCCATGTATTCTCGCAAAGCCGGTAATTTTTCCAAGGGAACCCAGCCGGAGCAGCCGGAGTGCCAGGTCAGGGTGTTACGAGAGAGCTCTCCCAGTTCCAATTTGGAGAGGATATCCGGAACTGAGGCGGGGCCGCAGCGTTTCTGATTTTCTATCCAATATATCTGCATCAGTTGGAACGAAGGGCTTTAGCAGGATCCTGCCGGGAAATGAAAAAAGCGGGGATGATGGAGGCAACCGTTACCATCAAAAAGGCCATGATGGCTTGCCTGGCAAATGTGGATGGGGTGTACTCCGCCGGGAGGGTGATGCCGTGGGCTTCCATGGGGAAGGGGTCCAAACCGATGCCGGCGAGGAAAGACTGAATCTCCAGTCGGTAATAGAGTACGACGAGCGCCAGCAGGATGCCCAGAAGGGCGCCGCCGATGCCGATGATGACACCCTGCCACGTGAAGATGGCCATGATTTTGGAAGGAGTGGCGCCGAGAGCTTGCAGAACAGCTATTTCTCGCTTGCGCTGGAGGCTCATCGTAAACATGACGGCCATGATGCAGAAGCTCGCGATCAGCGAGATGATGGAGAGGACAAAGCTCATCATCGTCCGTTCATTGGCGATGAGCTTGAACCATTGTTCCAAGTTGTTCATCCATGAGGAGACGTGCCAGTGCAGACCGACCGGTCTCGTGGGAGAAGGTTTCGAAAGATCCGGAAGTTTGGTGTAGATATCGCGCTCAACATCGGCGGTTAAGTTGGGGTTTTGAATGCGTACGCAGAGACCCAACACTTCGTTCATGCCGCGTGAGCCGTAGCCCACGAGGTCCTGCGCGATGGTGAGTGGCAGAAAGACGCCGGGTCCGGGCATGTTCTCGGGAGGTTGGTAGATCCCTACCACGTTGAGATCCATGGGCATGATCATTTCATTGATGGACTTCACTTCCTTGCCGTCCTCTTTGTCTCGGTCCAGGGCAGCGAGTTGGTTCACTCTTTCCAGCCAGCGTTCCTTCTCAGCCTGGGTGAAGGGGACATCGCCGATATGATCCATGACGTCCTCGTAAAAATCACCCATCAATTCGCGTTCGCTCGTGCGCAGTTTTCCCGGATCCATGGAGCGGATGCGCTCTGCCAGTGCATTCAATTTCTGCGGCGAGACAATCTCTCCGCCCTTGGCAGCGCTAGCTCCCCGGAATACATCACGAAGTGCGGGCAAAAGTTCCGGGTCAGTATGCGTCTGCAGCGGAGATTGAATCAGGGTGTAGATGCTGGCAACGCGGTCAATGCTGCCCACGGGGGTGATGTGCACTTGGTCACCGACCCCGATGCCGAGAGCACGTGCGGTCTGCGCGGAGATGACGCATTCTTGGTCCAATCCCTCGCCGAAGTCAAAGGTGCCTTCGCGCAGCATGGAGAGCAAGGGCTGAACCTGGGCTTTGTTGGAGGGGTCGATGGCCTGGAAGCGAGTGCTGAGGCGGGAATTTTCTCCCTGCAGGAAGGCATCCTGCTCCAGCAAGGGGTAGGCACTCACGACTCCGGGGGAGTGGGCTATTTTTTCGGCGAGGGTGGGCCACCCGGACTCCTCCTCACTCAGGGTGACCAGACTTCCTTGCTCGTAGAGTGAAACAACGAGATGAGGGGTAAAGGCCAAGGTGCGAGTTTCCATCTCTTTCTGCAAGCCTTCCATCACGCTGAGTACAACGATGAGAACCATCACGCCGAGGGCTACACCGCCCAGACAGATGAGCGTAATGATGGAAAACATCGTCCGCAGGGGGTTCAGGTACCTCACTGCCAGCATGAGACTCAGGTTGCGTCGTAGAAATTTCATGGCATCTTCGTCGCGCGGAGAGTATCGCTCAATCGGGTGAAAATGGCAAGCAGATTCAGTCGCGCTTCTTCAGTGCGGTTCGCATGGACAAGCTCGAGAGTAACGTCTTGAAACGAGTGTAGTCCTGTTCTTTGCCGGAAGAGACGAGAAGGTATTGGTACTCACCGCTGCGAGCATTTTCGATCGCTGCGTTGTGCAGCCGCAGTTGAATCACTTCCTCGCTGTCGGTATTCCGTCCGCGCAGACGCCTCTCCAACTCATCCGGAGGCACATGGATGTACACGTCGGCGTATGCGCGACGAATATCAGGGTCGGCGCAGGCGCGTATACTGGCGGCGCCCTGCACATCAATGTCCATCACCACGTTCTTGCCCGCTGAGAGCAGACGCAGCACCTCGCTCTTGAGGGTGCCGTAGTTGTTGCCGTGCACACAGGCGTACTCGAGGAAGTCGCCGGCGGCGATCCGGGCATCAAATTCGGCTTGGGAGAGGAAATAATAGTCGGTTCCGTGAACTTCGCCGGGACGCGGGGGACGGGTGGTACACGAGATGGAGTAGGAGGTGAGTCCCTCTCTTTCCGCGCGGCGGCAGAGGGTTGTCTTACCGCTGCCGCTGGGACCGGAGACGATGAGGAGGGAACCGGAGGTGTTATTCGACATTTTGGACTTGTTCACGTATTTTTTCAAGCTCGGTTTTGGCGAAGACGACAGTTTGGGCGAGCTCGGCGTGGTTTGCCTTGGAGCCCGTTGTGTTCAGCTCGCGGAAGATTTCCTGACAGAGAAAATCAAGCGTGCGACCCACACTCTCTTCGCTTCGACAGAGGCTGCGGAATTGCTCCAGGTGGGAGGCCAGTCGGGTCATCTCTTCGCTCACATCACATCGATCCGCAAAGAGGGCGATCTCCTTGATGATGCGTTCGTCATGGAGCTCGATGGGCAATCCTTGCTCTTTCAGACGCTTCAGGAGCTGGTCGCGGTAATGCCTCGGTACGTCGGCTGCCTGCCTCATCATGTCTTCGCGCATACCGCAGAGGGTATCCACGCGATGCAGGAGGTCCTCGCGGAGATTTTTCCCCTCTCTGGCGCGCATTTCGCGGAAGGCGTGCAGGGCTCGGTGCAGGGCATCCTTCAGAGCGCTCTCCCATACTTCGTCGGACGGGATGGGCTCATCGACGGAGTTGGTGACGATGCCCAGGCGCACGAGTGTGTCCATGGAAAGAGAGACCTCGTGATGGGAGGAGGAGCGCAGTTGATCGGCTATTTGGCAGAGAGCATGAAATTTGTCGGTGTGAAGGGTCAGGGAGTCCGTGCCGGCGGTTTTGCTTTCCGCAAGTGAGACGGAGATGCTGACTCTGCCGCGAACCACGGCTGCGGCTGCGGTTTCGCGCACGCGAGGCTCCAGGTCGCTGAAGTTTCGTGGAAGATTGACGATAATTTCGGTCTGCTTGCGGTTGACGCCGCTGATTTCAACAGAGAGTGTCAAATTACGCAGAGTTGCCGAGGCAGCTCCGAATCCTGTCATGCTGTTCATAAGGGAGTACCAATAATTTGAATGAAACCGGCATCGAGGGCGAGAGCCTCCTGCACGTTAAAGTTGAGCGTTTTTTTCAGGGCTTCCACGGCTCGCATACGGCGCAGGAGGTTCACGGCTCCCTCCCTCTTGGCCACATCTGCCAGCTCCGGTGTCACGGGTTGAACCCCCGGCGCGTGCGAAGCCAGTAGCACAGCCTGACCCAGACTGAGGCTGATGAGCTCCAGCACCTGAACACGCATACCCAGGTACTCCGTCTCAATCATGGCGGCGGTGGCGTCCTTCTGCCGTGCCTCCCAGTCGCGGATGTCCGTGCCCTCGGCTATGATCTTGGCTTCTGCTTTCACAGCGGAGGTGATACGGTCGGTTATTTCTTCGCGCAGTTGGGTCATCAGGGACTGAAAATCTGCCCTCAGAGCGAGCGCAGCTACGTCGCTCCCTAAGTTGACCATGGCATCCTTCACCGCCGGGAGAAACCTCTTCTGCGCTTCGCTCAGGTGCAGCTGAGCTCCCATGGAGGGCAGATCCAGACGGATGCAGCGCGACAGGATGGTGGGCAGCAACCGACTGGGCATTTCACTGATGAGGATGATGAGTGTCTGCGGCGGCGGCTCCTCGAGGGTTTTCAAAAAGGCGTTGGCAGAGTCATCCGTCAGTCGGTCCGCATCCAGCATGATAACCAGTTTCGTCTCCCCCGGCTGGGCGCGCAGGGCGAGGAAGGGTTCCACACTGCGTACGGCATCAATAGTGATGGTGCGTATTTTTGAGCTGGGACGCACAATGCGTACGAGTGGGTGCATCAGCTGTTCGATGCTTTCGGCGTGGGCGCCGTCCAGGTATTCCGCGAGCCGCAGGGCGAGAGTATGAGTGCCGGATTCCTTGGTCCCGGACAGAAGGATGGCGTGCGGCAAACGACCGGAGGAGTGTGCTTTTTTAAGAAGTTCGAGAGCCTGGTTCGGGGTGAAAGCCATCTTTGCTGGGGTCGTGTTGGGATGCCGTTCCTACTCCGGGTAGGAGCCCAGGAGCTTGAGCATCGGTGCTTTTTTGCGCGCTTCTTCCAGACATTTTTTCAGGGGTTCTGCCTCCTCGTGCCCCTCCACATCGATCGAAAACAGATATTCCCATGAAGTGTGGCGTGCCGGACGGGAATCAATGCAGTAGATGTTGATGCCGTGCTCCTTGAAAAGGGTGAGTACGTCGGCGAGTGAGCCCGGACTGTGGGGCACGCCGAAGCAGATGGTGGATCGATCTTTTCCGGTGGGGTGCGTGTGTTGAGTCCCGATGACGGCGAAGCGCGTGGTATTGCTGGCGATATCTTGGATGTTTGCCTCTGCGACGTTGAGTCCGAGAAGTTCGCCCACGAGTTGGCTGCCGAGCGCGGCAGAGTGTTGGTTCTTGTCCTGCAGGGCGAGCTTGGCTGCTGCTGCCGTGGAGGCTGTGGATATTTGTTCCGCCTGAGGGAAGTTCTGCTGGAGCCAGTGACGGCATTGTCCCAACACCTGGGGGTGTGAGTAGATCACCCGTATGTCTTCACGAGCCACGTTGGAGAGCAGGCAGTTCCGGATGTTCAGGTGGATCTGCGCGCAAATGCGCAGTCGGCTGCTCGTCATCAGCAAATCCATTGTCTGAGTCACAAAGCCGTCCGTGCTGTTTTCGATGGGTACCACCGCGTAGTCCACCTCCCCTCGCTCCGCTGCCTCGAATACGTGGGAAAATGATGGGAAGGGTTGCAGATGAACGCTCTCGCCAAAACGCGCCAGAGCGGCTTGGTGACTCCACGTCCCCTCCGGACCCAGATACCCGATGCGGAGCCCTCCTTCCAGGAGGTAACCGCAGCTGATGATCTGTCGGTAGATGCTCAGGAGGGCTTCTTCCGGCAAGACTCCGCCGTTGAGCCGCACGAGCTTTTCTCTCTGAGCGCTTTCCCTCTCCGGCACAAACAATGCGCTGCCTTCAACCGCCTTGATCTCCCCCACTCGGTGCACGCAGTCCATGCGCTTTTTGAGCAGCTCCACGATGGAACCGTCGATCTCGTCTATCTGCTCCCTGAGTTTCTCAATCTCCTTCATCTTTCCCGCATCCTACCATACCACTCCCCTTTTTACAAGCGCGCAATCATGCCAACCTGGGCAAACGCATTAGAAAATGCGTTTGCCGTTTACGAATTACGATTTACAAGACGACCGACGGCCCCGTGTAGGGCGCACGCGAAGCGGGCGGCAAGGTCGGTTGGACAAAATGCGTGAGCATTTTGCCCGCAGGGCGCTGAGGCAGGGTGGTACCGAAGCGTCAATTTACGATTTGAAAGCTAGCGCGCTCCGCGCGTTTTTGCGGAACGGAAGCGCAGCGGAATTTTTGAAACAAAGCGAGTTGTTCGCTAGAAAGCGGCGGGAGTCATGCCATGCCGTCTTGTCGGCTCTGCTTAAATCGTAAATAGGCGGTGGAACACCGCCCCCGCCCCGGCGCTCTTATCGTTTTTTTTTGAATAATTTATTGACTTTAATTTATAAAAGTATATAATTCATTCAAATGAGTCAGGAAATTATTTGTCGTAGAGGCGCAAAACGACGGAGGGCGAGTGAAGTATCACACGGAACGCACTACTATCGCGAAGCGACAGGAAAACTTACGCGAGTGCTTCCTGGGTTGTTCGTATCGGCAGAGGTAGCTCTGACGCAGGAAGTTCTCATGCAAATGATCAGTATGCGACAACCTCAGGCGGTCATGAACTTAATCTCAGCCCTGTCCTACCATGGCATGACTACGGAGATACCGGCATACTTGTCTGTGGCGCTCCCCAAAGGGAGCTATATGCCGAAGGTCCTCGTGAGTTCCGTTAAAACGTGGAGCTGTAAAGCAGATTATTTGAAGATCGGGTGCAGCAAGAAACAAGGAAAATGGGGTGATTATCGCGTCACTTCTCCTGAGCGCACCTTGGTCGATTGTTTCCGATACCGCAATAAATTGGGGATTGACATCTTCCTGGAAGCCCTAACCATAAGTCTGCGTAAGAGCCTGTTGAATCTCTCCACACTGGCCGACCTTTCTCGTGTTTTTCGCGTCGAAAAGTTGATCACACCCTACATTACTACGGCCTTGTATGAACACGCAGCAACAGCTTAATGCTCTGGCACGCGCCCGAAAAGTGCCGTACAATCAACTTCTGACTCATTACGTCATGGAGAGATTCCTGTACAGGTTGTCACGTTCAGTTTACGCAGAAAAATTGATATTGAAAGGAGGAATGCTCCTGATGGGACTGGGAGCTAACCCTGCTAGAACGACTATGGATATAGATTTGCTGGGGCATATTTCCAATTCTCCGAAGGATATGCAGATTGTCATCAGGAACATTCTGCACACAAAAATCGGAGCATCAGATGATATACAATTTTCCGATTCCATCCAATGCACCGAAATCATGCGGGAAGCTAAGTATACAGGAGTCAACATTGAAGTGCAGGCTCGCGTTTGCGGAGATCCATGCGTTCTCTCCATAGACATTGGGTTCAATGATATCATTTATCCGGCGGCCAATGTCATAGATTATCCTCCGCTGCTGCAAGGCAGTCCGAGCGCCAAAGTCCTCTGCTATCCTAAAGAGGCAGTCGTTGCAGAAAAATTAGAATCTATCGTTCATTTGTCCTCCTTTAACACGAGAATGAAGGATTTTTATGATCTGTGGTTCCTTTCAAACTCTTGTAAGTTTGATCCCCTGCGCCTGCGACAATCAATCCATGTTACCTTTCACCACAGAGGTACCCCTCTCCAAGCATGTTTGATACTCCGCGAGGAATCTTATACATCCATCATGCAGCCGCGCTGGGCAGGGTACGTGGCAAAACTCAAAGCTTCGACGTTCAAGGTGTGTCCCCCTTCTGTACTCCCGTCAAAATTCTTCTCGGACGTTACCGGCGAAATTTCTGCCTGGATTTTTCCCGTGTTAGAACTTGACTGCACCGATAAGTAAGTTTGTACGTATCAAATATCACATCATGCCAACCACACGTGTTCCCTAAAATTTTCTCGAAGCTCATTCAACCCTTCTCCCACGCACTTTGTATCGCAGCAGGAAGCAAACTCAGCAAGATGGCATAGCATCATTCCGGACGCTTTCGAACTAACGCTTCACTTTGTTCTTGGAAATTCCGCTGCGTATTCGCTCCGTCTCCCCGCGCCTCCGGCGCGCGAACATCCAAATCGTAAATCGTAAATCGTAAATCGTAAATAGGCGGTGGAACACCGCCCCCGCCTCCGGTGCCTCCGGCGCTTAATCGGAACTCTCGTCAATGAGGGCCTCTTCCGCCAGAAGACGACAGCCGCGCAGATCCATCTTGCCCGTGGCCAGCACGGGGATGGCTTCCACGGGAACGAGGTAGCGCGGGGCCCAGAGGTTGGGCAGACCGCGGTCGGCGAGTTCGCGACGGATCATGCCGAGGATCTCGTGTTCTTGGGAACTGCGTTGATGGGCGGGCAGAGAGGATAGCAGAACGAGAGCTTCGCCCTTTTGCTCATCCATGACTCCGGTCACGGCTATCTGCACCCCATCTTCCGGCGGGAGCTGCAGGATTTGGGCAATTGCTTGTTCAATTCCTTCGTGCGGCACCATCTCGCCGCCGATCTTGGAGAAGCGTGAGAGTCGTCCCCCCAAGGTGATAAAGCCGTTAAGGTCCAGCTGACCGATATCTCCGCTCTTGAACCAACCGTTGTGGAAGATGGAATCGTTGAGCTCCGGTTTGCCGATGTATCCGTGGAAGACGTTGGCGCCGCGAAACCAGATCATGCCTCTCTCGGTGAGGGGGAGTTCCTTCGAGTCATCCTCCACATCAGTGATGCGCACAGCGATGCCGGGCAGGGGCGCTCCTATGCTGCGTGCTACCTTGCCGGGCACATAGAAAGCGGAACCGGGAACCATCGGCGCATCCAAGATGTTGAGGGAGCATACGGGAGTCGCCTCCGTGAGTCCGTACCCCTCCAACAAGGTAACCCCGCATTTGCGCTGAAATTCCTTTTCAATGTCGGGTTGGAGTTTCTCTGCTCCGACGATAAAGTGGTGGATGGAGCGGAAGGTGTCCTCCTCCGCGCGGCGCAACATGGCACGAGCAAAGGTGGGGGTGGTGGCGAGCAGGGTGAGCTTGTACTTCTTGACCAGTTCACAGAGGGTGCGAGCCTCGGTCGGGTTGGGATAGGCGCAGATGGGGTAACCATTCAGCAGAGGCAACATGAGCGTCACCGTCAACCCGAAGCTGTGAAAGATGGGGAGAGAGCCGAGGAAACGCTCGTTGCTGAGTGGGATGCGGCAGGCGCACTGCGCCACGTTCGCCAAAATCATGCGGTGCGTGAGAGCTACCCCCTTCGGTTCGCCCGAGGAGCCTGAGGTGAAGAGCATGACGGCCTCATCATCCCCGTGGCGCGAGTCCGTGTCAAACATCTTGGCAATAACCGGTACCGGAGCCGCTTTCGCCAGAAGGACGTTGCCGATGAGCGCCGGCTTGGAAAGGCTCTTGAGGAGATCCTCCACGAGGATGAGTTGTTGCTCCTCCGGCCAGGGGAAAGAGGGAACTTTCTCCATGAACTTGCGTGCCGTGATGAAAGTCCGGAGACCGGCCTGACGCACGGTGCTTTCAAAAGCGCTGCGCGAACTCGCGTAGTTGATGATGACCGGCGTGATGCCCGCCAGCATACAGGAGAGGATCGCGATGAGCCCGCCCGGTCCCGGCGGCAGAATCACCCCAATACGTCGGTCCTCCCGTTTGCGCAGCAGCCTCGCCACGGTCATCGCCACGCCCAGAGCCTTGTAGTTCGGCAATGCGGCTCCGGTCATCCCGTCGATCGTCTCCACAGTGGGGTTCGTGCGCATCGCCGTCACGATGCGTGTGGTGAGTGATTCCTGCAGCAACGGACGCTTCGAAAAAAGCTCCTCGCCCTTCTGCAGCCACGCTGCCAACAAGCGTTCGCCCGTCTGCGGACCGGCCGCCAGCTTCGGTAGAATATGAAACTCTTCAACGCAATTTTCCTCCTCTTTCTCCCGGTACAGAGTCGTGAGCGTGTCTCCGTAGTATCCGAGAAATACCGGCACGGGCGCGATGTGCAGACTGCCCAGGTGACGCAAAAATGGCGACGGCACATCCGCCAGCGTCCCGCGCACCTTGGCTACCTGCCCCGGCAGGAACACCACGCTGCGTCCCTCGCTCATGTGGGTGAGTATCTGCTCGCGGACGGCTCGTGAATTGGTGTGGCGGAAATCGAAGTATTCAATCGTTATGTCCTTCGTCTTAAGGTATTCCATGATTTCAGGCGCCGGCGGAAAGGTGGGATCGATCAGGTAGCAGATCTTCCCCTCCAAGAGATGGTGAAGCGCTTTGCCGGATTGTTTGCTGAGACGGTTGGGCATATAAAAGCCCGGCGTAACGATGTTCTCCTGTCCGTGTACAATGAGTGTAGCTGCCATAGAAATCGTATCGGTGTACGGCGAATTCTACCAGATGTCCCCTGAATCTGTCAATCCCCTTTACAAATGCCCCGGGGCAAACGCATTGGAAATGCGTTTGCCTATTTGCGAATTACGATTTACGATTTGAATTTTAGCGCGCTACGCGCGTTTATGCGGAGCAAAAGTAAAACGGAATTTTCGAG
>CANPXA010000038.1 GCA_947585525.1 uncultured Akkermansia sp.
GATCATTTTTTATAATCGCTACACGCGTCAATACGAGGAAGAAAAAATCCTCGGGGAGCGCGGACTGCGGTGGGTGTACGGAACCGGAACCGGCAAGCTGGCTTTACACCTGCTCATCAAACGCGCCTTCTTCTCAAGGCTCATCGGCGTACTCAAAAAATCCCACCGCAGCGCCAAAGAAATAGAACCCTTTATCCGCGAGTACGGCATCAACGCCCATGAGGCGGAACGTCCCGTGGAGACCTACACATCTTTCAACGATTTCTTTACGCGCAAATTGCGACCGGGCTCTCGTCCCATCTGCTCCGGTTCGTCCCTTGCGCTCCCGGCGGATGCACGCCACCGCGGCTGGCAGAACGCCGCGCAGATTCACAACGTGTACGTGAAAGGGCAACGTCTTGATCTCCCCGCATTGCTCGGCGATGCTCAACTTGCCCAAAAATACGCACATGGCGCCGTACTTCTCTCACGCCTCTGCCCCGTGGATTACCACCGTTTTCACTTCCCCGCCTCAGGTACACCCGAAGAGGCTGTACTCATTCCGGGCTCTCTTGCCAGCGTCTCTCCCTACTGCTTACGGGAGCGTATTGCCTGGCTCTGGAGCAACAAGCGCGAGCGCGTCATCCTGCACACGGAAGGCGTAGGAGATATCGTGTTGCTTGCCATCGGCGCTACCGGCGTCGGTTCCATTCATCAGACATATATTCCCCACTCCGCTGTAAAAAAGGGAGATGAACAGGGATTTTTTTCCTTCGGAGGATCCACGGTGATGTGTTTCTTCGAACCCAATCGCATACAACTGGCACCCGATATCCTTGAGCAGACAGAACGAGGTTTTGAAACCTACGCTCGCCAAGGAGACTTCCTTGCTACTCCTCTCTGACAGACTTTAAAAGTCCCTGTGCCGAACATGCGTCGCCCATCGAACCAGGGCAAACACATTTAAGAGAAGTTCATCAACCGAGAAAACACTCTTGTTGATTGATATTATTGCTGATACGCAATCATGGCACAGCATATCTCCGAACGCTTTCCTTGCAGCGACCACCCGAGATTTTACCCACCACTTGCCTCAAGCTCGCCTCACGAGCTTTGCTTCGGAGTCTCCTCACCCCTACGGGGCAGCCCTGCGGTCTGACCAATCGATCATACAGCCGTCGGTCGCTTTCGGCTTTCGCTCCGCATATCCCGCACCGGATGGCGCGCGTACTTTCCAATTCGTAATTCGTAATTCGTAATTCGTAATTCGTAATTCTAGCACCTCTAAAAACTCGTTTTTTAGATAGCGGGCAATCGATGGTGCTTATCCTTTTGGACATTTTTCCTATTTTTCTCCCTCAAAGTCCTCCCATTTTTCCCTTTTTTTTGACTCCTTTCTCCTCAACTTTTTTTCTCTCGTTTTTCATCCTAGTAGTTTTTAGAGGTGGCAAATTCGTAATTCGTAATTCGTAATTCGTAAATGGGTGAGTTCCGGTCACTTCAGGTACGTTTGGAAGAAATGATCAATCTGATCAAAAGGTATCTTGTCAAAGTTGTCGTAAAGATCCGTATGACTCGCACCGGGAACAATGATGAGCTCTTTGTTGTCCCCCTTGAGCATATTGAAAGCAGTTTCCCCGAAGTAGCGCGAGTGGGCTTTTTCTCCGTGCACCACGAGCACGGCATTGCGTATCTCGCCCGCGTATGCGAGCAACGGAGTGTTCAGTAGTGAAATGGCAGCGGTTTTGTTCCACCCGGCATTTGAATTCAGTGAACGCGGATGATACCCTCGCTCCGTTTTATAGTAAGCATGGTAGTCCTTCATGAACTGCGGGGCATCTTCCGGCAAGACATCCGGTACTCCGCCCGCTGTCTCCGGCGCGTTTCGTTGAGCATCCTTGAGTCTCTGCTCTGCGAGCTGTGCACGCATGGCATCTCGTGCATCGGCGTTGTCGGCACTGTCAAAGTAACCGTTGGCTGTCACGCGATGCATATCATACATTGTACTTGAAACGGTGGCACGGATGCGTGGATCCACGGCCGCCGCGTTGAGAGCCAACCCTCCCCAACCACAGATGCCGACAATGCCGATCTTCCCGCCATCTACGTACGGCAACAGGGTCAGAAAATCCACGGCCGCGCAGAAGTCCTCTGTGTTGATATCCGGAGACGCCACATAGCGAGGCGTACCACCACTCTCTCCGGTGTATGAAGGGTCGAATGCCACAGCCACATACCCTCGCCGAGCCAATTCCTGCGCATACAATCCCGAGCTCTGCTCCTTCACCGCACCGAACGGTCCGCACACCGCTACCGCCGCGTACCTCTTCCCGGCATCAAATCCTGCCGGCAAATACAGATGCCCGGCCAGTTCGATGCCAAACCTATTTGTGAAGCGTACGTCCTGCGCGTTGATCGTCGGATCAATCTTAAATACTCTTGTGTCGTTCTTGATGGTGTTCATATTGTTCGTGTTTGTTGCGGTTGCAGGCAGCAACATGAGCGCTGCCGTTATCATTTTGAGCATCGTCTTCATTTCGATTCTCCTCCTCCGTGTTCCTCATCTTAACTCATTCTCCATTTTATAGCAAATACTTTCATTTTATATTGCATTATGCCTCTTAAGCATGATAGAATGAATCCATGGAATTACGGGTTTTGCGTTATTTTCTGGCGGTTGCAAAAGAGGGCTCGGTGAGTCGGGCCGCCGTTGCTCTGCATGTAACCCAACCGACTCTCTCCCGCCAGATCATGGATCTGGAGAATGAGCTCGGAGTCCAACTCTTTCACCGCTCCAGTCGAGCAACGACCCTGACTGAGTCTGGTATCTACTTCAGGAGGCGAGCTGAAGAAATAGTAGCCCTCGCCGACTCGGCTCAGAGAGAATTCCGTGGAACAGAGGATAAACTTGTCGGAGACATTGCCATCGGTGGAGCTGAGACTCCCGGCTTTTCCCTGCTGGCGGAAGCGGCACGGCGCGTCCGCCAACAACACCCCGGCATACACTTTCGCCTCTTCAGCGGCAATGCGAACGACGCTGCAGAGCGCATGGAGAGCGGTGTCCTTGACTTCGCTCTCTTCATTGATCCCGTGGACGTACACCGCTACGAAACCCTCACTCTGCCCATCAAGGACACTTGGGGCGTTCTCATGCGCCGCGACTCCCCTCTCGCACGCCATAAGCGCATCACTCCATCCATGCTGCACGGCAAACCTCTGCTTATTTCTTCCCAATCTCAAGTGGAATCCCTCCTTTCGGACTGGATGGGCAGCGACATCACCAAACAAATGATTGCAGCGCGAGGCAATCTCCTCTACAATCTCGCCCTCATGGTGCAACAAAATCTCGGCTACGCCATCACTCTCGGCGGTATTGCCTCAACTGGTCCCGGCAGCGCCTTCGCTTTTCGCCCACTCTCGCCCAAGCTGGAAGCATCCCTTCACCTTGCGTGGCTTAAGTCTCGCCCGATGTCGCGCGCCGCAGCCTGCTGGTACAACTGTCTTTGCGACATCACTCATTCGCCGCGCGGAGGACGTTAACTTTCCGTATGCACTTCTGCAACGGAGGAGAGAGTATATCTCCGGCGTTGATTGATCTCGACTAATCCCTCAGCATGATTTCGTAAAATGGGATGACCGGGAAGTTTGCACACGTCTCCCAAGAAAATTTTCTCTGGGCTCATTCAACCCATTCCCCAACGCATTTCCAAGAGATAAAGGAAGTAAGCCCAACAAGATGGCAAACCATTGACGATTCAGCAAAGCGGCGGGATCAGCATGGCATAACTCCGGACACTTTCATTCTGTCAACGCTCCCTCATCCTCGAAAATTCCATCTTACTTCCGCTCCGCAAAAACGCGTGTAGCGCGCATTATTTCCAAATCGTAATTCGTAATTCGTAATTCGTAAATGGGCGAGCTCCGCTCGCCTCCGACCGCCTGTTGGAATCGCGTTTTTCTTGGGACACGCGTGGGGAGTTTGTGATAAAACTTGCGAATAGAGGGACACTTGTGATAGGATGTGCGTATGCTGATAGCACCATCGATGTTGGCTTGTGATTTTCGGAGGATAGGAGAAGAGGCTCAGCGAGCCGTGGAAGCTGGTGCAGATTGGTTGCACCTGGATGTGATGGACGGATCATTCGTGGACAACATATCGTTCGGACCGGACATCTGCGCGGCCGTGCGCAAGAGTGTGGGCCCCGCGGTGTTTTTGGACGCACATTTGATGATAGACGCCCCGGATCGCTACTATCCGAGGTTTCTGAAGGCGGGAATGGATCTCATCAGTATTCATGTGGAACGCGAGGGGAAGGTTGATCTGCACACCACGCTGCAAGGTATCCGTGAGGGCGGGGCGAAGTGCGGCATCGTAGTCAACCCGGCAACGCCGGTGGAGCGGGTGGTGCCGTATTTAGCCGAAGTGGATCTGGTGCTGGTGATGAGTGTCGTTCCCGGATTCGGCGGGCAGAGTTTCATGGCAGACACGTTGGAGAAGGTTCGTTTTTTGAAGGATGGACGAGAACGGGCGGGGCTGAACTATATCATCCAAATGGATGGCGGGATCGGACCTGCTCAGGCGCCCGTCTGCGCCCAAGCAGGAGCGGATTGTCTGGTAGCAGGTAGTTCCACCTTCCGTGCACCGGACATGGCAGCGGCTATCAACAGCATGAAAAAAACTGCCGCGCAGGATTAGCCCACGCGGCAGCTTGAAGTTTGCTCTTTCTGTCAGACGTAGAACATTACTTATCGGTAAGAGATCCGATACCGGGGAGTTCCTTACCCTCGAGGAGCTCAAGCGAAGCGCCTCCGCCTGTTGAGCAGAAGGACAGCTTATCTGCCACCTTGAACTTCTTAGCGGCCGTCACGGAATCACCGCCGCCCACAATGGAAATGCAGTCTGCCGCCGCAAGACACTCGGCAATAGCCTTGGTGCCCTTGGAGAAGGAATCCAGTTCAAAGACGCCGAGAGGACCGTTCCAAAGGACGGTCTTGGCCCCCTTGAGGATGGAACAGAACTCCTCGATCGCCTTGTCGCCGATATCAATGCCCATGCCACCTTCAGGAATTTCGCCCCCTTCCGCAATAGGAGCGGTAACGTGAGTCTCCGCACCCTCCTCAAACTTAAAGGTGTAGCGCACGTCAGCCGGCAATACAAAACGTACCCCCTTAGCCGCCGCATCCGCAAGTATTTGATTGGCGAGATCAAGTTTGTCCGCTTCAATTTTGGAGGAGCCGACTTGATGTCCCTGGGCGGCGAGGAACGTGTTGGCCATAGCGCCGCCGATGAGGAAGGTCTGACTCTTTTCCATGAGCTTAGAAAGGACCTGAATCTTGTCAGACACTTTGGCTCCACCCATGATGACGACAAAGGGCTGCTCCGGATGTTCAAGTTTTCCCTCGAGATACTCGAGTTCGTGCTCGATAAGGAAGCCCATGGCGGACTTCTCAGCGAAGTGGGTCACTCCCTCCGTAGAAGCGTGAGCGCGATGGGCGGAACCGAAAGCATCGTTCACATACAACTTAGCATTGCCAAGCAAAGCTTTTGCAAACTCCGGGTCATTTTTCTTCTCCTTTTTGTCGAAGCGTACGTTGTCCAGCAGCACCACCTCGCCGTCCTTCAGAGCAGCACGAGCTGCAGATGCAGCCTCACCTATGGTTTCCGGTACAAAGGCAACCGGTTTGCCCAAGAGCTCTGCAAGCTTGTCAGCCGCCGCCTTCAACGAAAATTCTTCCTGGTAGCCGGTGCCTTCCGGACGCCCCAAGTGGGAGCAGAGTACCAAGCGTGCGCCGTGCTCCAAAAGATACTTAATGGTGGGAAGCGCAGCGGCGATGCGAGCATCATTCGTGATGACTCCGTCCTTCATCGGCACGTTGAAATCCACACGCATGAGGACTTCCTTACCGGTTACATCAAGATCGCGTACAGTCAATTTTGCCATGGTATGATCAGGGTTGATTGGTTATATGAAAAAGTTGCGGGTCTCGTCCGCTCGTCGCGGATTATAGCAAATTTCCACTCGCAAGCAAGCCGAATTGACGATGTACAGGAAGATAACTTTGTTGAGATGCAAACCGAATTTCGCTTGACAAGGGGGTGAGGAGGAAGTAGGATGCTGCTTCCGATGCCGCTCCGGCGGCGTACACACACGCGTGAATAGCTCAGTCGGTAGAGCAGTAGACTTTTAATCTATTGGTCCCGGGTTCGAGTCCCGGTTCACGTATCCTAAATCCGGAGGGACTCCCTACTCTGTCCCGTTCTCATTGCCGCACGCGCGTTATCAGCATCCCGGGTCTCGTCCCATTCACCAGCCCCTTCCCTCTTTCCTTATCCTGCGCCTCAGGCGCCGAATTTCAAATCGTATTCGTACTTCAGGCGTCCCTGCGCCCTTCCCCTCCGCCTCCGCTAACATCTGGTGCTTTTATGGATTTTGGGGGCGCATCTACGGGTGCAGCGTGTCGTTTGGCAGTGAAGGAATGAACGGTAAGGCGCAGAGCGGCTGTTTTCTCCAGAACTTCAGGCTCGAAATGCAGGCGTGCGAGGGGACCCGTGGTGTAGTGCTGCATGAGGCAATGGAGCGCGGCAATTTTTTCCTCACCTTCCATGTACTCCAATATGCCCTCACCCATCACGGACTCGTAGAAAGCTGTGCAACGACAAGCCATACCGTTGGCGGAACCACTGATACCCATCATGTGTTCCATCGCAAAAGCAACCTTAGGATTCTCGCGCAGCAGCTCATGCTTGTGCCCTTCAGCAGCGCCGTGGAAGTACAGGAAGAGTTGTTTGCCTCGCACCTCGAAACCGAAATTGAGCGGCACCACGTAGGGGTATTCGACACCATGGAACGCGATGTGGCACACCTCGCATCGGCGTATGATGTCCGTTATTTCCTCCCAATCGGTCACCTCGCGGTCATTTCTTCTCATAACGCCCCGTTATCATGACACAAAACCCGCGCTCGGGCAAGTTAAACTCACACCCGTCCCAAGAAAAAGCACCCCATAGGTAGTTAACGACATGTTATTCAGCATAAACCTTTGATTATGTACGATATCGCAAAGCCATCAAGATGGCACGGCATATCTCCGAACGCTTTCCTTGCTGCGACAACCCGTGATTTCCCTTACCACCTTCGCTCTCGCTCCGCATCTTCGCGCGCGGCACGCTAGCATTTACATCGTAAATCGTAATTCGTAAAAGGGTACCACCAAGCGCCTCTGCCGCTTTCCAGCTACCCATTACGCTTTTTCTCGAAGATTCCGCTGCGCTAGATTGCGCCAATGGCGCGGAATTTCCCAAATCGTAAATCGTACGTCGTAAATTGACTCGTCGGCACCACACTGCCTCCTTGCCCTTCGGGCAAAATGCTTACGCATTTTGTCCAACCGCACTTACCGCCCGCTTCGCGTGCGCCCTACACGGGACCGTCGAGCGTCTTGTAAATCGTACATAGCAACCGCATTTCCTAATGCGGTTGCCCCGGCTCTGAATAAAATAGACTTGACGGGAAAGTGGGAGTGGGGTATAGGGAAGGACGAGGTATGAGGTACTTATGCACAATAGTTGCGGGATTGCTCGTCGTGGCGCTCAGCGGATGCGACACCCTGCGATCAGATTGTCGGGCACTGGCTGAAAGGGAGGCGGAGATTGCTCTCGAACCCGGAGGCGACTATTTCATCGGTCGGAGGTATTATCTGCCTTTTACACGATTCTGGGGATACCTGAGGAGACCGGGGGAAAGTTGGCGCACATCGCGGCTTGTCATCATGGATGAGAGCATCATCCACAACCCTGATCGCGGGTATGAGCCGCCTGTAAAAGGGGCAACGTTCGGAAAAGATAAGAACGTCGAATATTATGTGTACGGAAGCTACACAGGAGAAAAGGCTTATGACCCGAGTACGGACCAGATACTTCCCGTCTTCAAGGCCACCCGTTACGTCGTGCGCAACAAGCGTCCGGGCTTCCTGTTCATCCCATCGGAAGAGTACAAAGAGGATTACGTAACGCTGCGTCCTCTCATCATGCCAAGCAGCGCCAATTGCCAAGCCGCACTTGAATGATTTTTCTGCGGTCGGGAAGAAAAAATTGCTGGTAACAATGCGGGCCATGTGGTAGGATGACGCAGGTCCGCAAAAGAGACGGAGAGAGAACCCAATTACCACCCCATGGCCCAATCCCAGATATACGTTGGCCTTGAAATAGGAACTTCTAAAACCTGCATGGTGGTGGGGGAGGTGCGTCCTGACGCCTCGGCTTCCATCATCGGGGTCGGGGAGATCCGCAGTGCCGGCGTTCGCAAGGGAGAAGTTTACAACCGAGGAATGGCTCTGCAGTGCGTCCGCGATGCCTTGGATCGCGCTCAGGACAATGCCAACGTGGATATCGTCAACGTTTACCTGAGCGTCACCGGAGATCACATCTACGGTGAGACCAATATGGGATCCTACCGACTGCCGGATGACGAAACCATCATTGAGGAAGAGCACGTAAACGCCGCCTGCGAGAAGGCCGACCACCTCGAAATAGCACCCGATCGCTTCATCTTCAACCGCGAGAGAGGTGGTTTCTCCATCGACGGCAGAGAGCCCGTGCGTTACCCTGAGGGGCTTACCGGTCGCACCTTGGACGTGAAGTGCCATCTCATCCACGGGATCAGCACACGGTTGCAGGACTCACTTTGCTGCGTGAGAGAAGTACCGCTGGAAGTAGGCAATCTCGTATTTGCCCCTCTAGCTACGGCGCAGATGGTGCTGGATCGGCGACAGAAGGAGGCGGGCGCCTTGCTCATCGACATAGGAGCAGGCACCTCGGATTTTATTTGTTACAAGAACGGAGAAATAGCCGCCAGCGGTTGCATTCCCGCCGGAGGCAACACCATCAACCACGACATCGTCACTATTACCCGTCGGGTCTCCAATGAAGCTGCTGAAGCCCTCAAATGCACGGAGGGTAATGCCTTCGGCGACGTGCAAGATCGCTCCCTCGCACAATACCACACTGACCTGGGACTGCATGACGTAGCTATCCCGCGTGGTGAGCTGAATCGCATCATCCGCGACCGTCTTGCGGACATCCTTGTTCGTATCAAGAACCGCATCCCCAATGAGCTCTGGCACAACGGAGGTCTGGAGGTGTACTTCTCCGGGGGGACGAGTCTCATGCGTGGACTGGAACCGCTGGCTACACATATTTTCAACGTACCCGTCCACCAACCGGCTCCGCAGAGTGAGCAAGATGTTCCGTCCTATTTGGCGGATCCGCGGTACTGTACGCCGATTGGTCTCATTCGTTACGCACAAAAATACGAAGACGACTTGAGCCGCGAAGAAGGAGGCTCTTGGCTGGACTGGCTGCGCCGACTGTTCTTCCACAGTAAATAACTCTCCCGATACAACCTCATGTTACCCTACCAAAAAGAAACGCTGAAAGAGGGTGGAATAGCCATCATGGGCATCGGCGGCGCCGGAGCCAATGTCCTCAAGTGCTTCAACTCCTCCAGCGCTGACAACGTGCGCCTCTATACGCTCTCCTTGGACGAACGGGTGGAGCGTTCCTGTGGAAATGTAGAGTTCGTCCAGCTGGGGGAAGGGCTTAGCCACGGACTGGGGTCAGGCGGCGATCCGGCAGTAGGAAGGCAAGCGATGGAGGAGAGCGAGGGGAGAGTGCGTGAGGCGTTGCAAGATTGCAAACTACTTGTGTTGGTCGTGGGTCTGGGTGGCGGAACCGGCAGCGGGGCGGCTCCCGTGCTGGCTCGTTTGGCGCATGAGGAAGGTATTTTCCTTGTGAGTGTCGTCATGATGCCGTTCAGTTTTGAAGGCAAGCGCCGACGCGAACAAGCGGAACTGGCTCACGAAGAGATAGCCCGTCTGTCCGACATCGTCTTCTGTTTTGAGAACGACTACATGGAGGAACTGTTTCGCAATCGCACCGGGGCACGAGCCGTCTTTGAGGAAGTGGATCGTCTGTTGGCGAAAGCCACTGCCTCCGTCCCGATGATAGCCACCTCCCCGGGTCTCATCAATCTTGGACTTGACGAATTGGCGGTCGCATTGGAAAACCACGATTCGCGTTGTATTTTCGGCTCAGGTTCCGGATACGGCGCTACCCGCGCCCAGCAGGCCGCCCAATCGGCAATCGACTCCCCTCTCGCCACCTACCATGGCGCCCTTCGCTTTGCCCGGACGTCAATCGTCCACATCGCCGGCGGAGAATCCCTCTCCATCACTGAAATTCGTCAAACCATGGAGGTGATCCAAGACGCGCTTGGCAGCGAGGACGTCCAAATCTTCTTCGGTGCATCCGTCAAACCCAATTTGGGAGACGAAATACGCGTCACCCTTATCGCCTCCATCGATGCACAGGAGTTCCAAGCAGCCTACAGCGAAACGGAGACACCGCTGCGCCCTGATGAAGAAGAATCGTCCCCGAGTTCATCCCCTACCGAAGAGGAAACTGTTGCAGACTCCTTCTTGGAGGACGAGCCGGGAGAGAGCGAGGAAGATGAAAGAGAGCCCCGGGAAGAGGATGAAGAGGAGGTTTTCAATGAAGACGAGGATCCTTTCCCAGACGACGACAGGGAGGACGAACCGGAGGAAGAAACCGATGAACTCCCGGAGGATGACAGTGAAGACGAACCTGTAGATGACCAATCTAAGGAGGATGAGAAATGGGCCGATGAGGAGGAACTTGCGCCGGAAAGGGAGAGACCTATCCCCCCCGCAGCGAGACGAGAGGCTCGCCAAATGGATCTCTTCTCCACTCCGGTGCGCCGGGAAGAAAGCCTGCCGGTTCGCGAAAGAAGAACGTCCCGTCTCTCCCCATCTTCGACCTACGAGGACAGCGGCATTGATGATTTGCCTCCCCATTTCGACCCGGCTGTCCAATCCGAAAAAATGTCGCCCGGCCGTGGCTCCCGCGTTGCAACGGGACACCAACAACATGACGACATCGACACACCCCCTTCGCTTCGTCTCAATGATTTGAGAAATATATTCCCGGACAATTAACCTTTCTTTCAAAACACAACCATGAGCTTTATCAAAAAATGTGTAGGCGCCGTAGCTGTTATAGCCGTTGCCGGTGGAGGTCTCTACCTTGCCAAACCCGAATTGTTTACGCCGGAATCCTTGCGCAAGCACCTCCCCAAACAACTCTGTGACGCTCTCGGCATTCGTAAACCGGCCCCCTCGGGCTTCGTGGGAAATTCTCTCGTCTCCCAAGACTGGAAGGATCCTGAACAGGCTCAGAAAAAAATCTCTGAGAAAATTGCGAAGCTTCTGCCGGATCCCTCACCGGAGAAGGTGAAAGCCTTCCTGAAGAAAAAGAGCAACCGCCTCCTGATTGCCCAGCTTACTGCGATTGAAGACGAGGTGGCTTCCCGTGCGGACAGAGAAAAAGAAACCGAGTCCTTCCGGAAAAACCTTGAGGGTGCAAAAAAACAACTCGAAGATTCCACTTCCAACCTGCAGCCCGGACTCGAACCGAATGAACGCACCGCTGCACAAAACAAAATTACCGAACAAAAAATCGCTGCCATTGAAAAGGAACTGGCAGCTCTCAAAGACGTACGAGATATAGCGAATTCCAATGATCCTGATCTGCAGAATATGCTCAAGCTGGTTCAAAATAACCTCGAGTGGATGGGGCAGATCACATCCACGGGGGAAGCCTCTCGCTTCGGCACGGTGAT
>CANPXA010000039.1 GCA_947585525.1 uncultured Akkermansia sp.
AGAGGCTGGGGAATAATGGGCTGGCGGAGGTATGGGAGGCGCGGGAGGGTGTACCGTTCCCTGCGGTGGAGGATTATTGGCCGGGGAGGTTTGACCAGAGCAGCCGGATTAATGAGAGGAGTGCGCTGGATGGGATGAGCGGGGGGAATGGGACGAGGTACGGGATGCTGATAACGCGCGTGCGGCATAATCTCAACTTTGATGAGTCGCTGGGGGCAACTAATGTGTTCCGGGCGGCGATGGCGCAGCAGAATAATTATATTGTGATGGGTGAGCTGACGGCGCGGTGGAGGAAGCTGCTGGCGCAGAGGGATTTTGCGCCTGCGGTGGAGGGTGCGATGGGGCAGGAGAGGCCCGCGTAGAAAAAGCAGCAATTAAGGCAACTTCTTGTCGCGCTGAGCGCGCAGCCCTGTGTACACCGGGAGTCCGAAAACAAGAATGAGCAACAGAGGGGTGAATACGTAGAGAAACAGCCTTAAGTAGAGCTTGCAGGTGGGATCTCCGTGATCAGCGCCAACGCGCCACCACTGATAGCAGCGCGTCGGGTCCCACGTGACGCAACTGCCGGGGATGAGGTGCAGCAAGCCGCGTCGCGCCATAGCTTGAGGCATACCACGGTCTGAGGCCGTGACGTACCAGGAGTCAGCGATATCCTGCTCGTCGATCTCTTTGTAATAGCGGGCAAGTTGCATGGCAGCCTGTGCCGTGGATGCTTTCTCAAGCATAAAGAGACCGCGCTCTACATCCTTCGCCACGCCTAGTTCGCCGCGCAGCATCCGGGTGCCGAGTCGTTCCATGGCTTCTTTCTGCTTCATGCTGGCGGCTTGACGGAGCAGGGGGAGAGCTTCATCCTTCTTCCCTGCTTGTTCCAGGCGATCGGATTTCAAGTAAATAGCATCGGGAATGTTGCCCGCTACCGCGCGATTCAGATACTCTTCGCCGGTGGAGAGGTCTTGGGACACATCCCGTCCGTACAGATAAGCACATGCCACCACGTATGCCATCAGTGCGTCCTTGTGTTCATCAGCCAGTTTACGTGCGTAAGAGATGGCTTTAGCAGGATCGCGTGGAGCTCCAATGCCGTTGTAATAGGTTTTGAAAAGCTGCGCTTGTGCCCAAGCAGAGCCAAGCTGAGATGCTTGCTGGAGGTGGAAGATGCCTTGTTCGGGAGACTTTTCCGTGCCGATGCCATTCTGTTCCATCAACCCTGTCCAATAGAGAGCCTGCGCATCTTCTCCCCCTTTTGCTCGTTCAGCGTATATATCATAGGCGCGTTTGTACGATTGCTGCGCCTGCGCTGCGTTGCCGGCGTTGGAAAAAAGCTCCCCGAGCATGTAGAGTCCGGTGGGGTCTCCTGCTTCTCCTGCCCGTGAAAACCATTCCGTAGCCTTGGCAATGTCTTTAGGAGTGTAATCCCCGCCTCGTAAGTAGCGTGCCCCTAGTTGCAGCATGGCACCCGTATCCCCGCCGGAGGCTTTTTGCTTGAGTAGTTCGTTGTATCGTTCCGCCCATGCGCGCGCCTGCTCAGGATAACCTGCTACGCCGTAGCGCATATAAACTTGTTGGGCCGCGTGTAAATCGCCCTTGTTGGCGAGTGTTTTTAACGGAACTAAGTGTTGTTCGAGGGGTTCGTCACCGCTGTCGAGATCGGTCGCGTTATCTGCCGCAGCTCCGGGTACAATCAGGAGCATACCGAGCAATAAAACTGAGACGAATCGTCGTGGCATGAGATCAAAAACGTTCGCGCCCTCCTTGTTTGTTGGGTCGTCGAGAGGAATGGAAAGAGCCGTTTGTGCGTCGGTCTCCGCTGAATTTTCTCATATGCCCGGTACTGTTTCTTCCCCTTTTTTCGTTGAACGAGTCGGATCTCCGGGAAAATCCTTTTCGCGGACGCTCGTTACGGTCGCTGTCGTTATCTCGGTAGCTTTTTTTGCGGAAAGGACGCTCCCCAGGTTCATGTTTACGGAAAGGTCGTGTTTTATCTTGCGTCCTGAAGCGATGATTCGGGAATTTGTCTTTTGTTCCCCTCCTCGCTTCATAAGCAGAGTTAACAGCCTCATCCTCAGCTTCAAAGTCGTCCGGATTGAACTTGTAGTCAGCTTCGTGGAGCAATGCCTCGCGTGCAGCCTGCATATCTAGCTTTCCGTCCCATTGATCAGAGGGCTCCTTGTCCGATGCGGGAAAAGCCTGTGCGGCGCCTACAAGACCCTTGCGACGTTTGGGATTGGTAAGGGCGAGTTTCATTTGCTCCGCGGTCATGATGGCAAAATGTCCCGGTAATAAGTCTCCACCCCAGAGCGAACCAATGCGAACACGAACCAGCTTGCGGACACGCAAACCCATGCAGGCAAACATCTGCCGAATTTGTCGCTTCAGCCCTTGCTCCAACACGACGCAGGCCCGCCGAGGCGAGAGACGCGCAACGTACTTAACCTTTGCCTGTCCCTCAGGCAGATGCAGTCCCTTGAGTAGTTGCAGCAGTGCGGCGTTATCATACGGTTGATTGAGTGTTACCCAGTACTCCTTTTCGACGTGGGATTTGGGTTGAGTGATGCGGTCGTTGAATTCTCCTTTGCTCGTGAGCAGTAACAGCCCCTCGCTGTCCGCATCCAGACGTCCCACGTAATTGACATGCCTGTATTTCGGCGGCAACAAGTCATAGACGGTATTTCTTGCACCTTGTGGCTCGCGACTGCAAACAATCCCTCGGGGTTTGTTGAGGAGGAGGGTCACCTCTGCTTTGGGTTTTACTTGTCTGCCGTCAACCTTTACAAAGTCCCCGACCTGTACCCGTGCACCGGCCTCAGCTCGTCTGCCGTTGATTTCTACCAAGCCTTCGGCTATCAACTTGTCCGCTTTACGCCGGGACTCACAGCCGCAGTTCACCAAATACTTGTTGATGCGGATGTCGGAGGATTCATCCTCTTGATTGATTTCGTTCATGTTTCTCTGTTGAAAAAGAAGCCCCGCATCTGCTCGGGCGCAAGTGCGGGGTCAGGTTAAGGGATTACTCCGTCACCAGTGGTGCGGCCAGTTGTATATAATCAGGCTTCGAACTTGGTCTTGGGAAGTCCGATAGGACTCTGCCCCTGCTTCCATTGACCGCGCTCTTTGAGAATCTTGACACGTTCAAAGCGCTTAAGAACGGAACGCTTTCCGCCAACGGAGCCGGAGGCTTTTAGAGAGGAATGTTTAGACATAATCTCGATGTGTTGTAAAAAGGTTAAGCCGCTTTCCGCGGGGAAAGATAGCGCGTCCTTATACACCAGGAAGAGAGAAAACGCAAGACGAATTTATAATTTTTGTTGAATTCAGGTCTGATTACGGAGAAAACGCAGCTGAATGTAGCTGAAAAAAAGAGAATCTCCCCGGTCAAGTCACACATGTCCCAAGAAAAAACGCGATCCCAACAGGCGTCTATCAGTGTGTGATGCAACATAAGTCATTGATTGTGTACGATGGACGATGTACGATGGACGATGGGAATTTTAGCGCGCTACGCGCGTTTTTGCGGAGCGAAAGTAAAACGGAACTTTCGAGAATGAGGGTGCGTTGACAGAAGAAAAGCATCCGGTGTTATGCTATGCCGCTTTGACTCAAGCTCGCCCATCGAGCACTTCGCCCCACCAAAACGCGCGTAGCGCGCATTATTTCCATATCGTAAATTGACTCGTCGGCACCACATTGACTCTTGCTTCGGAGTCGCCTCACGACTCCTCATCCCGTTGGGACAAAAGCGGTTGCTTTTGGCTAACCTGCCTTACAGCCGTCGGCAGTTTTCACCCCTAGAGGCAAAAGCTGCGCTTTTGTCCAAGCGCCCTTACCGCCCGCTACGCGTGCGCCCTACACGGGCCGTCGGGCGCCTTGTAATTCGTAAATCGTAAATAGGCACCCGCATTTCCTGATGCGGTTGCCCTGGGGAATGGTTGAATGAGCCCAGAGAAGATTTTATTGGGACACGTGTGCGGTCAAGTTGATCAGTCTTGTTTTCCGCAACGCATTACGCTTGTTTTCAAGAATCTCGCTCCGCATCTTTCTTCTATTTCCCCGATGGTGTGATTCCCAATTCTGTCAGCAACATACGGAGGGCATGGTGCACGACTTCGTTGCGGAAGGTGTTGCGGTCGAGATTGGGAAGAGAGAGAGTAATGGCGCGAGAAGAGGAGGAAGAGCTCAATGCGATGCACACCGTTCCAACGGGAGGTTCCCCGGGGGCTACGGATGGTCCCGCATTGCCGGAAACGGCGAGGGCATAGTGGGCTCCGGATCGCTCAAGAGCCCCCGCTGCCATCGCCAATACAACCGGTTCACTGACAACGGTGTATGTTTCGATGAGTTCGATCGGGACGCCGAGAAGTCGTATCTTTGCCTCATTGCAGTAGGTCACCCAGCCGTAACGGAAGACCTGTGAGGCGCCGGGAATGTCGGTGATGGCGGCCGCAATGAGACCTCCGGTGCAGCTTTCCGCCGTGGTGAGAGTGACTTTCTTTTCGACGAGAAGGGAAACAACCTGGCGTGCGAGAAGGGATGGAGGCATGGAGATTGCAATGATGAGGTGGCGTGATTTATTCCGGAAGATGGATGCAGACGGTTGCGAGGGCAGCGATACCTTCCGCTCGACCGAGGGCTCCTAGCTGCTCATTTGTGGTGGCTTTGATGCCGATGCGGCGTGTGGGTATGCCGAGGATGGGGAAGAGGGTTTCCTTCATTTGCGGGACGAAGGGAAGGATGCGCGGAGCTTCTGCGATGAGCGTGCAGTCCACGTTGTTCAGAGCCCCTCCCTGGTTGTGCAAAAGCTCCATGGCTTTGCCCACAATGAGAAGAGAGTTGATGTTGGCGCACGATGGATCATTCGGGGGAAACCAATGCCCGATGTCGGGTTCGCCGATGGCGCCGAGTATGGCGTCCGCCAAGGCGTGGCAGAGTACATCGGCATCGCTGTGTCCATCAAGTCCACGGGAAGGATCCACCTGCACGCCGCCGAGCATGAGTGGACGTGCGGAGGGGGAAAAGCGGTGGATATCGTAGCCAAGTCCGGTAAGAGTGATCATGGTGGTGTAATGAAGTGACGATGGGAGGGTTAGTGGGCATCAAGCCAGTTGGTGGCAACGCCGGTTTCGATTTGTAGAGGAACACCGCCGGGAAGGGGAAGGGCATTGCTCATGGCTGCTGTGATAGCGGGGATGAGTTCCTCGGCTTCCGGCTCATAGAGGTCGAAGAGAAGTTCGTCATGAATCTGCATGATCATGCGGGTACGGCACCCGCGCAACAGTTCCGTCACGCGCACCATCGCGAGTTTGATCATGTCCGCCGCGGTTCCCTGGATAGGCGTGTTGATGGCGGTGCGTTCAGCCGCGGAGCGGAGGTTGAAGTTGGCGCTGGCAAGATCCGGCAGAGCGCGGCGTCGGCCGCACAGGGTTTCCGCGTAGCCGTTTGCCCGGGCCGTGGAGACAAGGTTGTCCATGTATTGCTTGACCATGGGGAACTGGGCAAAGTAGTTTTCAATGAGTTCAGCTGCCTCCGCGCGCGCACAGTTGAGTCGTTGGGAGAGCCCGAAGGTTGAAATTCCATAAATGATGCCGAAGTTGACGGTTTTCGCCTTGCGGCGCATATCGGCTGTGACTTCGTCATGTGAGATGCCATAAATGCGAGAGGCGGTTTCAGCATGGATATCGCGTCCATGGATGAAGGCGGCAACAAGGGCAGGATCCCCGGAAAGAGCGGCCATGATGCGCAGCTCTACCTGAGAGTAATCGGCAGAGAGGATGCTCCAGCCCTCCCCTCGGGATACGAAAGCGCGGCGGATGAATTTGCCCGAGTCGGATCGCACGGGGATGTTTTGCAGGTTGGGACTTTGGGAAGCGAGGCGTCCGGTAGCGGTGACCATCTGGAGGAGGGTGGAGTGGATACGACCATCCACCGGTGAAATGAAGCGCGGAAGCGCGTCAAGATAGGTGTTCTTGAGTTTGGAGAGTTCGCGGTATTCAAGAATATCGCCGACGATGGGAGACAGGGAGACGAGTCGGCGCAGGGTTTCCTCATCCGTGACGTATTGACCGTTTTTGGTCTTTTTAGGTTTGGCGAGCAACTTCATTTCCGTGAAAAGAAGGTCGCCTATTTGCTGTGGGGAGTTGAGGTTGATAGGATGCCCTGCAATGGAGATGATGCGTTCGCGTAGTTCGTCGATGTGTTCCCCAAGCTCGGCGGAACTTTCCTCCAGCAACGCAGGCTCAACACGCATACCCTCCAACTCGATGTCCGCAAGAACCGGCAGAAGGGGAAATTCCACGCGCTCCATGAGTTCATCCTGTCCCTGGCTCTTGAGCAACGGGACGAGGACGTCCGCCAACTGCAAGGTAATGTCCGCATCTTCCGCAGCGTAGTCGGTCATCACCTCAGGGGAAACTGCAGCGGTGTTCGCTTCCTCCCCGGCTATTTCGTCGAAGTGGATGGTACGGTAGGAGAGTAAAGCTTCAGCCATGTGGTCCATGTTGTGGCGCAGCTCCGGGTGTAGAGCTGAGTGCGCAAGCATGACGTCGAAATAGGGTCCGACCACCTCAATGCCGGCCCGTTTGAGTACCTTGAGGTCGAATTTGAGGTTCTGTCCCACCTTGACGGCGGGGGAACGGAAGGCCTGTTGAAAGATCGATAACTCATCGGCTGCGTGCACGGGAATGTAGTATGCTTCGTGTGGTTGCAGGCTGAAGGAAATTCCGACCGGCGAGTCCCGGAGGGCGTCCAAACCGGTTGTTTCCAGATCAAATGCCCATCGAGGCGAGCGAGCGAGATGTTCCGCTAGCTGTGCGATTTTTTCCGGTTCGGTGAGCAGTGTGTAGGAGTGTGGCGTGTCGGAAATACTGTGCAGCGAGGGAACGTCAAAGAGATCCCGCTGGAAGAGGTCGGGTTCTGCGGTGATGGCTGTGTCAGCGGCGACCGGGGTGGCGTCGGGGTCTGGGGATTGCAGACCGAGGCGTTTTTCCAATCCGCGGAATTCAAGACGCTGAAAGAGGTCGTGCAGGGCAGGGACGTTGAACTCGCGGCGGCGGCATTCGCTCAGACCACAGGGCAGGGGAACATGGCGCTGAATGGTGGCGAGCTCATAGGAGAGACGTGCAGCGTCTGCATTTTGCTCAATTTTTTCCCGAAGCTTCCCCTTCAGCTCGGTTGTGTGGGTGAGCAGGTTCTCCACGCTACCGTATTGGGAAACAAGTTTGCGGGCAGTGACGGCCCCCACACCGGGGACGCCGGGTATGTTGTCGGATGAATCACCCATGAGGGCGAGGATGTCGATGATCTGCGCGGGAGAAGAAATACCCCACTCCTCGATGAAGGCTTGCTCATCAATCGTTTCAAACTCGTTGCCCTTCTTCCCGGGTTTCAGAAAGGAACAGTGAGCCGAAAGCAGCTGCCCCAAGTCTTTGTCGGCAGATACCATGTAGGCGTGTATGGCTCCCGCCTGCTCATCAACCAGTCGCGTGAGGGTGCCGATGAGGTCATCCGCCTCGAATCCCGGGACGCGGATGGTGGTGATGCACATGGCTTGCAGGATATCCAACACGGGAGGGATGGAGTCGCGCAGCTCCTGCGGCATGGCTTGTCTGTTTGCCTTATACTCGGCGTAGCGTTCGTGTCGAAAGGTCGGCCCGGAAGGATCCAGACAGGCGACGATATGGGTAGGATTGTGTTTTTCCAGCAGAGAAAGTATCGTGTTAGTGAAGCCGAAGATGGCAGACGTATTCAGGCCGGTGGATGTTCGCATGGGGGCATGGATGAATGCATAGAAAGCTCGATACAACAAAGCCATCCCATCTATGATAAATAGCGTCTCCATCGCAGGAAATCATACCATGGATATTGCCTCACAGCAATATCAAAAACAACCGCCGCAAGTTGAACCTGCGGCGGTCGATCCACAAAGAAATGATGATGGAGCAAATTTTACCAACGGGCGCCTACACCAAACACGATGCTGTGCTGACCGAAGTTCAGATGCCCATCGTAGCACTTTTGATAGAACGTGCGGGTGTATTCGTAGCCGACTTTCATGTAGATGGCCTCGGAGAATTGGATCTTGATACCGGCATCCAGGGAGAACGTGAAGCCCCCTGTGCTGTCGCGTCCCAGTTCCGGATCGCTTGTCTTGACGATTCCCCAGGCGTAACCTGCTTGCCCACCCAGATCCAAGAGGACATGGTCGGTGAGACTGATGTTGGCATCGTACCCGACTGTTGCCGGGATGCGGCGCATTTCAACGCGACCTCGCTCATCCTCATCCAGCAGGACGTTTTTATCGATGCCTTGCTCATAGCCGATATGGCAGCTGAACTCGTGGCGCACGGTGCTCACCGAGTCGCTGTAAAGGCTGAAGTTGAGACGAGCCCCATAGGTGTCCGGCAACGGATCTTTGTCCGTAAAGTTGTAGAGGGCGTCCACGGAATACACAGGCTGCCAGTCGTACGCCGTAAGCTCACCACCGGCAGGCGTGGGAACATAATAGGGCGCCGCAGATGCAGCCCCACCAATCGCGCCCAGCAGGGCTACCAGAGAAAGAATTTTTTTCATAGCAATTTGCTTTTAACACATATCGCATTCTCTTGCAAGCTCCTTTTTAAGATATCTCAAAAAAACATCATTTCGCCCGTCAAAAAGCAGCTCCCCCGGCGTGAGACACACGGAGGGGGAGCTGATGGTTCCCGCCAGGGGAAAATGGGGAATTAGTCTTTCTTTGAAGAATCGTTCTCCGTGGGACTCCATTCCTCCGACTGGAGGGACGCAAGGTTGAATGCTTGCTCCAGACCAACCATGTCGCCGGCACGCACGGTCTCAAATGCGACCGTTTCACGACGGAGCTGCTCAGCATCGTAGTTGACGGCTTTCACGGAAAGTCCTATGCGGCGTTCGATCTTGTCCACCTTGATGACGCGAGCCTTGATTTCATCGCCCACCTTGATGACGTCTTTGACGCGTTCCACGTGCTCCTCAGAGAGCTGGGAGATGTGGATGAGACCATCGATGTCACCATCAAGGCTGACGAAGGCGCCGAAGGAGGCGATTTTAGCCACTTGACCGGAGACGAGGTCTCCCACTTTGAAGCGGCTGTCAATGGTCTCCCATGGGTCGTCCTCAAGCTGCTTGATGCCGAGAGAAACGCGCTGGTTTTCTTTGTCGATGTTCAGAACGCGTGCCTCTACCACGTCGCCCTTCTTGAGTACCTCGGAGGGGTGATTGATCTTGCGTGTCCAGCTCATATCCGAGACGTGGATCATGCCGTCAATTCCCTCCTCCAACGCGACGAAGGCTCCGTACGGAGTCAGGTTGCGCACGGCTCCGGAGATGACAGTGCCGATGGGGAAGCGAGCTTCAATGGCATCCCACGGGTTCTCTTCAAGCTGGCGGATGCCCAACGAAATCTTCTGCTCTTCGACAGAGATGTTCAGAACGATGGCCTCCACCTCCTGATCCAGAGAAAGGACGTCGCTCGGACGCGTAATGCGCTTGGTCCAGGAAAGTTCGGAGACGTGCACGAGACCCTCCACGCCCTTCTCAAGCTCCACGAAGGCGCCGTAGGCGAGAAGTTTGGTGACGCGGCCTTTCACACGTGAACCAATGGCGTATTTCTTCTCAATGTCAGCCCATGGATTGTCCGTGAGCTGCTTGAGACCGAGAGAGACACGTTCCTTGTCGCGATCCACTTCCAGAATGAGCACCTCAAGCTCCTGTCCGATATGCAGAAGCTCCGAGGGGTGATTCACGCGCCCCCAGCTCATATCGGTGATATGCAGGAGTCCATCCATCCCGGACAGATCCACGAAAGCTCCGAAATCCGTAAGGTTTTTGACGATGCCGTGCACCCTGTCGCCAACCTTCACGGTCTCCAAGAAACGCTGACGCAACTCGCTGCGTTCAGCCTCGATGACTTCACGGCGAGAGAGCACGATGTTCTTGCGCTCGTCGTTCACCTTGACAATCTTAAACTCATACACGTTCCCAACGTATTCGTTGAGATCCTTGGGCGGGATGATGTCCACTTGAGAGCCGGGCAGGAAGGCCTCCACTCCCACGTTGACCATGAGACCGCCTTTAACGACGCTCTTCACCTTGCCCTTTACAAGACCGCCCTCCTTAAAGACGGCTACAATCTTGTCCCAGTTTTGCTTGTGTGCGGCCTTTTCCTTGGAGAGCACAACATGCCCTTCGTCATTCTCAAGACTCTCCAAAAGCACTTCAATCTGATCCCCAACCTCGATCTCTTCATCTTCGAATTCGGAGATGGGAATGACTCCCTCAGATTTATAGCCAATGTCCACGAGAACCACTTGCGGACGAATATCAAGGATGGTACCGTTGACGATATCCCCCTTGCGGAAAGAAGGAAGCTTGGAGGAGATCAAGGCTTCCAATTCAGTATTACTCATAGTTGTTTGTTTAGGTTTGTGAGTTTCCTTTCTCAAGGCCCATACACCGGCGGTTTTGCGGGCTCCTGTCGGCCGCCGGGCGAAAGGAAGAAGGCCATTCTATAGGATTTGACTCGCTTTGGCAAGCATTTTAGTCGGCATTTTGGCGTTTTTTTGCCATCACGCTTTTTGTCGGTAGAGCGTACATATTTTTTTGTTGCCAAATACGAACGCTCACGCTAAGATGCACGGAGGTGAGGGGTTCGGTGAGTTGTACGCACCGATAAGCTCTGACCGAAAATAACAAGTGAAGCTATAACAACGATGCCAAAAGACAGAGAAACTAATATCATAGTGACCGGACGCCACATTGAGGTTACCGATGCGATCCGGGATTTCGCCCAAAAGAAGATAGAGGCCATCCACATTGACTATCCCCGCATTGTGGAGGCACGCGTGGTGGTGGATGTGCAGAAGGATCGCCACACGGCTGAAATCGTTCTGTTCTGTGCGGATCACATAACGATTCAGGCATCGACGACTGGGGCTGACCTGTATGCAGCCATTGATGAGACGGTTACCAAGATCATGCGCCGTATGCGCAAGCACAAAACGCGTCTCATGAAGCATTTCCGCCCGCATCGTTCACAGAGCATCCGCAAGCTGGAGGAAAAGGTCTATGAGGAAGATGTGCTGGACTTTGACGTCGATATCGATGCCCCGGAAGATCCCAAGCCGGTTCGTATCACACGTGAGGGCTACGAGCTCAAGACGATGTACAAGGAGGACGCTATCATGGAGCTGGAGATATCCGGCAAGCCTTTCGTACTGTATCGGAACGCTCGTCGCAATGTGCTCCAGATCGTCTATCGATTGCACGAGGGGGAATACAGCATTATCGAGCTCGGTAGCGAGCTGAAAGCCTGATCGCAGGTTTTCGGGGAGGTGCGTCACCTCGATGTCACAATCCTGATGTTTTTGGCTCGGCGGGCAGACGCTTATGCGTTTGCCCGCCGTCTCTTTCGCATCGGCAAGCGATCGAAAATCATCAAAGGCAAACGAATGGGAAGGAATTCCAACAACAGAAAAACTC
>CANPXA010000040.1 GCA_947585525.1 uncultured Akkermansia sp.
TCGCTGAGCATCTGCTTGCCCGGCACCACGAAGTCCACGCGTATCGGGTCGATGGAGGACATCGTCGTGAGCGTTACTCCTCCCGGCGTTATCAGTTCGCCGATGGAGACGTTAGCCTTGGAGGCCACGCCTGTGAATGGTGCGCGGATCGTGCAGCGCTGGCGGTTGATGCGTGCGTTCGTCAACTGCGCCTCGGATTGCTGAACCATGGCCTTGGCAACGGCGAGCGCAGCTTGACTGCGCCGACGCGCGTGCAGCGCATCCGTGTAGTTCTTCTCCGAGATGCTCCCGCTGCCCACCAATTTCTCATAGCGCTCCACATCCTTGGCCGCCTGGTCATCTGCGGCAGCAGCCTGCTCCTCGCTCGCCTTAGCCACCGCCACGGCGGCTTCCGCCTGCTGCAGGGCAGCATCGTAGGTCTCGGGATCGATCTCAAAAAGCACCTCTCCCTCCTTACACACAGAACCGTCCCAGTACACCTGCTTGAGCAGCTTGCCCGTCACCTCCGGCTTGATGGCGGCCTCCTCCACCCCGCGCAGATGTCCGAACCACGTGCTCTCCAGCACGACGTCCTGCTGCGCCATGTTCATCACGCTCACCGTGAGCGGCGCCATCCGGTGTTGGGCTTGCAGAGCCGCTGCCTGCTCCGCCGCCTTGTCCTTACATGCGCTCAAACCCGCCACTGCAAGCCCGGCGCATGCCATCGCTATGATTTTGTTCTTATTCATGTTCATTTTGAAATGTTTTCGTACATCTTCTCCAGCATTCGAAGCAGTTCCTTCTTATCCCCCTTGCTCAGACCTCCCAAAACTTCGTTGTCCAATTCTTCCAGCAGCCCCGCCACCCTCTCGTGGTCGGTTCTCACCGCCTCCGTCAACCGCACGTTCTTCACTCTCCCATCCCTCCCGTCAAAGGCCGTCCTCACATATCCCTTCGCCTCGATCCTCTCGATAAGCCCCGTCATCGTCGCGTGACTCACCCCCATGTACTTCTCCAACTCCCTCTGCGTGACCGCACGCGGAGCCTGCCTCAGCATATACATCAATACCCTCCCCTGTGCCGCTGTCACCGGACACTCCGTCTTCGACGCAAACAGGGTCGATGCCCTGTCCACGATCAGCTTCATCAAAAACAAAATGCCGTGGTCTTCTCCCATCTCTTCTCCTCTCATGAATTATGTAGCATGCTGCCTTTCTCGTGGCGCGATTGTACATAATTTTCTCGACTTGTCAAGCTGAAAGTCCAAGGCAACCGCATTTTCTCACACCCGTCCCAAGAAAAACGCGCTGCCAACAGGCGGTCATCGGTGAGTGATGCAACATAAGCCACTGATTATGTACGATGGACGATGGACGATGGACGATGGAAACTTTAGCGCGCTACGCGCGTTTTTGTGGATCGAAAGTAAAACGAAGTTTTCGAGAATGAATGTGCGTTGACAGAAGAAAAGCGTCCGGAGTTACGCCATGCTGGACTCGCCGTTTTGCTGAATCGTCAATGGTTTATGACCTTTCCGGCTTACTTCCCTCATCCGGGGGAAACGCATGAGGAAACGGGTTGAATGAGTCCAGAGATGATTTTATTGGGACGGATGTGGCATTTTCTCCACACCCGTCCCAAGAAAAACGCACTTCCGACAGGCGGTCATCGGCGAGGAAATGTAACATAACTCATTGGTTATGTACGATGGACGATGTACGATGTGTTGCAAAGCTGTCAAGATGGCATGGCGTAACTCCGGACGCCTTCCTCGTAACAACCGCCCGTGATTTCACCCACCACCAATGCTTGCCTCAAGCTCGCCTCACGAGCTTTGCTTCGGAGTCGCCTCACGACTCCTCACCCCTGCGGGGCAAAAGCTGCGCTTTTGGCTAAACTGCCTTACAGCCGTCGGCAGCTTTGCGCATTGCATAGCCCGCGCCATCGGCGCGCTAAAATTCAAATCGTAATTCGTAATTCGTAATTCGTAAATAGGCGCTGTCAAGCGCCTCCGCCCGTGTCTCATTGCCTCACCGGAATTGAATGAGCAGGGGGATGCGCGGGGAGGAGCCATCGGTCTGCAGAGGCACCACACGGTCGCTTTTCACCCAGCCGGAGGTGCCTGTGGCGGTTTGGACGTAGGATCTGCTTCCCCGTCGGGCAAGGAGATGCACGGGGGTGGAGGCGGGAAGTTCCAGGATGCTCTGCGCGTCATCCGTAGCGGCGAGCTGCAGCGGAGCAGGCTGCACCACATAGGCTATGTCCGATGGGGGGAGCGAAGAAAAGTCCGTCGTCTCGCGAGTGCCGTAATAGACCCAGTCGATCAGGCAGAGCACGCAGAGCAAGGCAAAGCCCACCGTACAGGGCGTGAGATAGGGCGGTCTCCTTTCGCGTCCGAGGAGCAGGTGCAGGGCTATTCCGAGCAGGAACGCAGCTGTGCAGATGACGGTGGCGATCCAGAGTTGGCTGCAGTTGAGGAGCGTGAAGATGTGGTCCACGGTGGACGTGACAGGGAGGATGGCTCCTTCCTTGCGCTGGATGAACGCGAGGTTGGCTCGCGCCTCCGCCAACCGAGGATTGAGCTGCAAGGCTCGCGCATAAGAGAGTGCGGCGTAGCCGGGTTTGCCGAGGCGATACTGGCAATTGCCGATGTCGTAATGGATGAGATCCGGCAGCGTTTTTTCGCTTGCGAGCTCGGCATTGAGCGTCTCGAGCGCCTTGGAGAATTGTCCTCCGTTATAGAGTTGTTCCGTCGTTTCTGCCCGGAGGAACGGTATCGCACAGAGCAGCAGCACAACCGCCTTGCCGAGAGCTTTGCGCACGTTCCTCAGCATCTCGCCCCTCTGCTCCGCTGATACACTGGGATGAGCCTCCGGACGGAACACCTCATCATCGCGCAACCGGAGGATGTCGCTGAGCTCCGGACTGATGTCCTGGCGCGGAACGTGACTTTCGATAAAGGCGCCGATGCGCTTGAGGAAGAGAGTGGGATCCTGCTCCCGCGCGATGGCGGAGAGCTCTTTCTCTCGGTTGCGATCCGCCGCTCTCAGGGCAAGTCTCTGGCGAATCCTCCGCACGGCAACGAACCCGAAGATCACCAGCGCCGGCAGGTAGAGCAAATACCACAGCTCACGCGGAATTTGCACCACACGGCGCGCCTTCTCATCCGTCGGGATGAAACCGTAAATATCCGTCATTTCCGCAACGGGAACGGTACCTGCCGGAGGAGGGGTTGCCGAGCCGGCCATGACGAGACCGGTTGCCTCCGTTTCCTTCCACGGCAAGGCAATGGGAGCTGTGGCTGCTCGGCGGTACTCCATCGCATTCGGATCAAAATAGTTCAGAATGAAAGAGGGGATGCCTCCCACCTCGGCCACCGGTCGCATCAACTGCGTGAACACCATCCCCACCGTCTCACCGGCGGCATTCACAATGGGACGGCGCGTAGCGGGAACCAACTTCCATTGAGAGCCATCATCCGGTGGAGGACAGCTGAGCTGCTGCAGGTTGCCGGACCCGCGCACGGTAATCTCCACCTCGACGGCCTCATTCATCGCCAGAGAGGTCGCAGTGGTGGAGGAGCTGATGGTGTACTGCCCCACCGTGTCAGCAAAGGGAACGGGCGCGCCGGGCGGCAGGGGAAGAGCCGACAGAGTAAGCGTGGGCAGCATGAGTTCTTCGGTGCCCACCGAGAAGAAACCTCGCTGCCTACCTATGAGAATCTTGCCCGTGATGTCCGATTTCCCCTCACGGAACGGGGTAAACTCACCGGAGAAATCAGCCGTTCGCCACTCCTGTCCCCGCGCATAGGCGAGCGAATTGTCCAGAAGCTGACTCTGCACCGTGGCGATGATTCCCTGCACCGTCGGCTGCATGGTGCTGATCTTCACCCCCACCGCGTGCATCTGCGGGAGCGATGCCTGCACACAATCCTCAGGCAGAAAAATCTTGACCGCCACGCGGATGGGCTGGTGCACATATCCTTCCTGCGTGTCAATGTACCACAGCGCCCCGTACGACACGGGGGTGTTGTACCACTTGATCTCCGCCGTAGAACGCACGGGCAGCACCGGGATACGCACCGTCTGCTTGCGTCCGCTGCGGAACCGCACGCGAAGTTCCCCCAACTCGAGGTTCCCCGGTTTGTCCGGACGCACGAGGATGGGCAAGATCTCCACCACAGCCCGATTGGGATCCATGGGATTGGCTCCGGCTCGGGGAGGGAGCTGTTGGATCGTTGCCGTACGCGCTCTCACGTCACCATCCAGGGCGAAGTGGTCCTCTCCCACTTCCGTATCCACTAAGTAGAGCAGAACCTTTTCTCCCGGAACGGCCACTCCCGTGGACCACAGTGCGGTCACTTCCGCAGTGACCTGTTGGAGAAAGGCGGCTGCGCAAATCGCGATGATTGCTCCTATTGTTCGCATTTTTGTGTGGGGTTAGTAATCTTTGGATGGCGGGCGCATCGGGGTGTTTCGATGAGGTATGGGCGAGCCCTCCACCTCGTCCAAATGCATACGAAGTATTCCCTCGGCTCTCTGCTTCTCTTTTTCCTCCTCGCTCAATTCAGCTTGCTGCACCTCCTGCTGCTTCTCGTCGGCTTTCTGTTCGTCTTGCTGCGGTTGCTCCTGTTGCTGCGGCTGTTCGTCCTTCTGTTCGTCCTTCCTGCCGGCCTGTTCCTGCTCCTGCTGCTGTTGATCCCGGTCGACATCCTGTCGCTGTCGGTCTTGCTGCTGTTGCTCCTGTCGATCTTGGGACCCGTCTTTTTGCCGGTCCTCGTTTTCTCGTTGCTTGTCCTGCCCTTGATCTTGCTTATCCTGTTCCTTGTCCTGTTCCTTATCCTGTCCTTGATCTTGTTTTTCCTGCTGATTCTGCCGGTCTGGTCTGTCTTGTTGATCCTGCTGGTTTTGTTTATCTTGTTTGTTTTGCTCTTGATCCTGCTTGTCCTGCTTGTCCTGCTTGTCCTGCTTGTCCTGCTTGTCCTGCTTGTCCTGCTTGTCCTGCTTGTCCTGTTGTTGCTGTTGTTGCTGTTGTTGCTGTTGCTTGAGGCGCTTGATTTCTTCCTCCAGCACGCGGATGAGTTCGTTCACCTTTGCCGAATTATTTTTCGCCGCGGGAAAATCAGGTTGCACCTTCAGCGCATCCTGATAGGGGATGAGTCCCTGTTTCAGTTCATCCACGATACCCTGCAGAGCCTCCACAGACGGCCCCTGAGCCGCGTCCTCCGGTTGTCCATCCGTCGGCGTGTAGAGTTGTTTCAATTTACCGAACGTGGAACGAACGCGCATGTTGCCCAACGCCAAATGCGCAGCTGCTTGCAAACGCGGATCGCTCGCCAAAAGCGCCGCTGAAAAATGTCGGCTCGCCTCCTCCGTCTTTTGTTCCTCCAGAGTCTGCATCGCCCGTGCATACGCTTCTCTTGGTCTCTCTTCCTGCGCCTCCACCGCGCCGGATGCCCCCAACACCATCAGCGCCGCAACAGGCACAACCCGGAGGCGCGGAGCTCTCCACTCGGACGCCAGAACGATTGAAGCCAACGCCATCAACAGGGCAGGAAAAGCAAACCACCCGAAGAGATCCCTCGGTTGTCTTCCCGTCGAATAGCTTTCCTCATGCCGCGCCAGTTTATCCGCCGTCTCTCGTGCAAACGCCGTAAGATTCGCTCCCGAGTTCATCGCCAGAAACGAGCCCCCCGTAGCCTGCGAGAACCGTTTCAGAGCTTCAATGTTGAGCTTGCTGATCACGTGCTTTCCGGCAGCATCCTCCCAGAGTCCGTTCTCTCCGTTTTCGTCGGGGATCGGAGCTCCCGTTGACGTTCCGATGCCCACGGTAATGACGAGCAAATCGTGCTTTTTCGCCTCCTGGGCCACGCCGATGGAGGAATCCACGGTATCCTCTCCGTCGCTCAGGATGACGAGAGCATTCGCCCCATCCGGCGCACTGCGGGCAAACGTGTCCATGGCCCGCCGCAACACCTGCTCAAAGTTGGTGCCTCCGTACCCGGCCCAACTGCGGTTCACTTGCTCCAGCGCATCCCGCAGAGCGGTGTGATCGTACGTGAGCGGCACCACGAGATCGGCCTCGCCGGAAAAAACGATGAGTCCTATCTTGTCGCCGGGCAACGCATCCATCAACTCATAAGCCGCCGCACGAGCCTCTTCCAACCGCGAGGGCGCCACATCGCGAGTTTCCATGGACCGCGAGATGTCCATGGCAATGATGAGGTTGCGTCCGGAGGCGGAGCCCTCTCCGGGTTCGTAGCCGTTGATGGGACGAGCGGCAGCAAAAATCACACAGGTGAGCGACAGCAGCGCCAGAAGCTGCGGGAGTTTGCTCTGCCACGCGGGCGCCTGCCGCACCAACTCGGGATGCTCTTCCGAAACCAACGCACGCCATGCCTTCCCCGTACGCCTCCGCGCAAGCAGAAGCCCGATCCCGAGCATGAGCGGCACCACCAACGCCGCCAGAATGGATGGATAGAGAAACGTCATGGCGCAGAGCGAGAGCGTAAATACGTGAAAGCTATAGCCGCCGCAAGCAGGATGCCCGCCAGGCAGAGGGGGTACATGAAGAGAGCCTCATAACTCACGAGACGGCGGCGAGTCGCGTCGGTCTTCTCCAGAGAGTCAATGCTGCGGAAAGCCTCCTGGAGTTGGGCGCCACTGCCGGCTCGGTAGAAGCGTCCGCCGGTGATGTCGGCTATCCGGCGGAGAGTCTTCTCGTCAAAGGTGTCCACGTCAGCCGTGTAGCGCGAAAGCCTTTCATCCCGCCCGATGGCTATCGTGAAGATTTTGATGTCCAGCTTGGCGGCCTGCTTGGCAGCGTCCTCCGGGGAGAGACTTCCGCTGTTGTTCACTCCATCCGTCACGAGGATAATCACCTTGGATTTCGTGTCCTTGCGCTCATGCAGACGGGTGGCCGCACCCGCGATGGCCGTGCCTATGGCGGTGCCGTCTGGCTCGATGTACCCCGGCGTCGCCGGACGTCCGAAGGAACCCGGATCCGCCAGATAGAATTGCGCCATGATGTCGCGCAGGATCGCGTGGTCCAGTGTGAGGGGGCTGCAAAGTTTCGCCCTGCCGGCAAAGGCGAGCAAGCCGATGCGGTCGTTCGGTCTGTCCTCGATAAAGCCGGAGATGACGTGTTTGGCGGCGTCGAGACGATTCACCGTAGCGCGACGCAAGCGACCACGCTCATCACGCACGTTGAAGGTCATATCCGCTATGCTCATGGACCCGGAGAGGTCGCAGGCAATCA
Source organism: uncultured Akkermansia sp. (assembly GCA_947585525.1). Taxonomy (GTDB): domain Bacteria; phylum Verrucomicrobiota; class Verrucomicrobiia; order Verrucomicrobiales; family Akkermansiaceae; genus Akkermansia. Next base: position 7,237 of record CANPXA010000040.1, read on the forward strand.
TGATGTCGATGCCGCTCACCTTTTGCTCGTCGTACTCGTTGCGCCACTGCGGACGGGCCAGGGACATGATGAGCAGCGCCCCCGCCAACACAAACAGGAGCGGTCCCACCCTCCCCACAAGCGCACGAGGCTCGCGCAGTTGCTCGCGCAACATGCTCAACGTAGGCACTCGCACGCTGCCGGACGCCCCCGCCCTGCGCCGCAAGAGAAGCAAGGGAACCAGCAAAAGCAGCGCCCACAGCCACCACGGCTCCGCCCACGTCAACTGACGGTTGATCTCACCCGCCACCGCCACGGCAGCCCAGGGAATGCAACTTTGCGCGGAGGGAGTCTTCCCTTCCTCCTCCTTGCGTTTCTGTTGGGCATCGTTGATGTTCTGCAGGAGGTCTTTTGCTTCGCGCAGGAGTTCCCGGGAGGAATCCGATGAATCATCGGACGTGTCGTCGTACTTGAGCTCGGCGAGTTTTTCAAGGAGGTTACGTGTGGCGCGCTGGCATTGCTCCGGGACGGCAGAGAGAGAATCGACACGCCGACTGAACTCCTCATGAGTCTCAAAGAGCGAAGGATCCCTCAGCTCTCCCTGCAGAAAGCGGCGAATGATGAGCGATATCTGCAAACTGCATTGCCGCAACGGGGGCAGGCCGGACTCCAACTCCGCGAGCTCTGCCTGCGCTTTTTGCAACGGCGTCAGTTCCGTCTGCATCGTTGTTCTCCTCCGTTTCCTCCTCCACAGGTAATACGCCGCCACCGCAACCACCGCCAATACCGACAAGAGAACGATGACCCACCCGGAGCCTCCTGTGAACTGCTCCGCAGGAACCTCCGCATCAAGCGTGGGTATCGCATCGACGATGGAAGGAGAATTCGGCATGGATGGTAGAGAAGATTAGCGCACGATGACTCGACTGCGTCGCTTGAAAAGACGGCGCAACACAGGCATGAAATCCGTATCGGTGAGCAAGGCGGGGTGATCGACGCCAAGCTGGTTGAAGAGCTTGTCCCAATCCGCATAATGAGCGGACAGGACTTGAGAATGGGTATGAGTGAGCGCGGGGTCGGAGAGGTTGACCTGCATCTGGCGACCCGACTCCGGGTCCTGCACCAGGACGGAGCCGACCGCGGGAAGGTCCAACTCAATGGGGTCATTCACCCTCAGGGGAATGAGTTCGTGACGAAAGTTGAGTTTGCCGATGGCTTGCTTGTCCGGCGCGAAGAGAAAGTCGCTGAGCATGACGAGCAGCGTCTTTTTCCTCTGCGTCCGTAAAACCTCATCCACAACCGCGCTCACCTCCTCATCCTCCCCGCCCACCGGGGCGTTCAGGATCTCACGCACGATCCGGAGACACTGCTGCACTCCCTTCGCCGGCGGCAGATAAAAGTGCGGCTTGCAACCGAAGAGCAACAGCCCCATCTTGTCGCCGTTCAGGGCGGCGCTGTACGCGAGCACTGCCGCCACACGCGCCGAGTATTCAAGCTTGGTGTCCGCGCTGCGCGAACCGGCGTAGTGCATGGAGCCGCTCGTGTCCACCGCCAGCAAAAGGGCTTGTTCGCGCTCCTCGTGGAACTTGCGCACGTAGGGCGTTCCCGTGCGCGCCGTCACTTTCCAGTCGATGAACCGCGGTTCATCTCCGGGCATATATTCGCGGAAGTCATCAAAATCCAACCCCTGTCCACGAAAACCGGAGCGGTACTCCCCGGCAAACGTAGCCTCCGCCAAGCGTCGCGCCTGCATCTCAATGCGACGCACCTTCTGCATGATGTCACGCGTCTTGTCCATGGATGCTGGCTTTATGGCACCGGAACTTTCGAAAGGATCCGCTCGACGACGTCATCCGAGCTCACATTGGCAGCCTCCGCCTCGTAGGAGAGCAGGATTCGGTGCCGCAGGATGTCGTGTGCCAAATCCTTCACATCCTGCGGAGTGACATAGCTTCGTTGCTTGGTGAAAGCGAGGGCTTTTGAAGCGAGCGCCATGTTGATGGTGGCTCGCGGCGAAGCTCCCGCGCGCACCATGCCGCCCAACGAGCGATCCACCTTTTCCGGCGTGCGCGTGGTACGCACCAAATCCACGATGTAGCGTTGCACAGCCGGATCGATGAATATCTTGTCCACCAACGCGCGGGAGGCGTCAATGTCCTCCACGCTCACGACGGGATGCGTGCTCGGAGCCGCCTCCGTATGCCCCATCAATTCCAAAACCTGCAGCTCTTCGTCCCGGGACGGATAATCCACAATCACCTTGAAGAGAAAACGGTCCAACTGCGCTTCCGGTAACTGGTAGGTGCCCTCCTGCTCAATCGGGTTCTGCGTCGCCAGCACGAGAAACGGGTTCGGCAGGGAATGACTCATCTCACCCAAGGTCACCTGTCTCTCCTGCATGGCCTCCAGCAAGGCGCTCTGAACTTTCGCCGGCGCGCGATTGATTTCATCCGCCAGGATCAGATTGGCAAAAATGGGTCCCCTCTTCGGGGTAAACTGGCGTTCCTGCGGGTTATAGATCATCGTTCCTATCAGGTCAGCCGGCAACAGGTCCGGCGTGAACTGGATGCGCGAAAACGCCGCGTGCATCGCGCCGGCAAGCGCCTTCACCGAGAGAGTCTTCGCCAGACCGGGCACACCCTCCAGCAGCACATGCCCCTTGCAGAGCAAACTCAGGATGAGTCGGTTCACCAGGTGTTGCTGCCCGATGACCACCTTGCCCATCTCGATCTTCACTTCGCTGACCCACGCCGAACGGCGGGCGATTTCTTCGTTGAATTCCTGCGTTTTCATGGTCTCATCTGCTCTCTAGCATAACACGTTGCCGACCTATTTCAAGCCGCTTCTTCGTTCTGACACGGTTTGTTAGTCCCGTGTTCAAAAGTTTCTCCATCCAGCGGAGCAACCGCATTTGAAAAGGATTGCTTTTCACAGCCGGGCGGCGTAGAATGCCCGCATGTCCGATACCTCTCTCTTTCGCGCATGGGCTCAGGTGGATACCGACGCCATGAAACACAACCTGCACCTGGTGCGTCGGGTGATGCCTCACCATGCTCTCATGCCCATTGTCAAGGCGGAGGCGTACGGTCACGGACTGGAGGGCGTGGCACGCGCGCTGGACGGTGAGGACGTGCCGTTTTTTGGTGTGGCGACGATAGCGGAGGCCGCGCGCGTGCGCGATGCCGGATGCAAAACTTGCCCGTTCATTTTGGGACCCTGCTTCCCGGCTGAAAGGGATGCCATCGTGCAGAACGAATGGAGAGCCGCCGTCTCTGATCCCGCTGAGGCAAGGCATTTCAACTCGCTGGGGGAGCTCTACGGGAAAAAAGTGCACCTGCATGTCAGCATCGACACGGGAATGGGACGTGCCGGGCTTTTGCCGAACGGGTTGGACGAGATGGGGGAGCTGCTGCCTACGCTGAAAAACCTGCATATTGAGGGCATCTACTCCCACCTCTCAGCCGCCAGTGAGGATATATCCTTCACCCACCGCCAGATAGCCGCTTTTGAGCAAGCTGTGCAACGGCTCTCCGATAAATTGGACTTCCAATACCGCCACCTCTGCAGCAGTTCCGCTGTCTTCAATTACAAGGTCCCCTGCACCAACATGGTGCGTCTCGGTCGCATCCTCTACGGCTATTCCCCCATGCCTTCTCCCTACAACAAGGAGCTGCAGCAGGCTCTCACCCTCTTCAGCCGCGTTACCGTCGTACGCGTGCTGCCGGACAATCACGGCGTCTCGTACGAGCACACCTACATCACCTCCGCCCCCACCCGCGTGGCCACCATCGGCATCGGCTTCGGCGATGGCTACCTGCACTACCTCTCCAACACCGGCGCGCGCGTCTTCCTCAATGGCTCCTACTGCCCTGTGCTCGGTCGCGTGACGATGGACCAGATCATGGTGGACGTGACACACCTCGACCACGTCGAACCGGGCGACGTAGCGGAGATCATGGGACCCAACGTGCCTTGGCAGGAACTCACTGCCCGCGCCCACACCATCCCCAGCAATGTGATCACTTCCATCTCCTCGCGAGTGCCGCGCGTCTATTTGCCGTCCTCAGCTGAGTCATCTCAGCGCTCCTGACACGCAGGGCAAACGCATTAGGAAATGCGTTTGCCTATTTACGATTTACGATTTGGATGTTAGCGCGCCGGAGGCGCGGGGAGGCAAAGCGTCCGACGGCCCCGCACAGGGC
>CANPXA010000041.1 GCA_947585525.1 uncultured Akkermansia sp.
CATGTATATCAATGGAGAAGGCGAGGCGAAGGATGAGGAGAAAGGCTTGTCGCTTGTTCGGGAGGCAGCGGAAGCAGGGGACGCGCAATCACAGAGGAATCTCGCTGTTATATACAGGGACGGAGAAATTGTGGAAAAGGATGCAGAAAAGGCAGTCGAATGGTTTACAAAGGCAGCTGAGCGGGATCACGTGGAAGCGATGATGCTTTTGGCTGACATGTATATGAGTGATGAATATGGGATTCAGGATTCCGAGAAGGGTATCTATTGGCTGAAGAGAGCGGCAGAGGCGGGGAACGCTGAGGCAAAGGGAGTTCTAGGCACCATGTACCTCAAAGGAGAAGGCGTGGCGAAGGATGAGGAGAAAGGCTTGTCGCTGGTTCGGGAGGCAGCAGAGGCAGGGGACGCAGAAGCTCAGAGGAATCTCGCTGTTATGTACAGGAACGGAGACATTGTGGAAAAGGATGCAGAAAAGGCAGTTGAATGGTTTACAAAAGCGGCCGAGCAGGATCACGTGGAAGCGATGATGCTTTTGACGAACATGTATATGAACGATAAATACGGGATTCAGGATTCCGAGAAGGGTATCTATTGGCTGAAGAGAGCGGCAGCGGCGGGGGACGCTGAAGCAAGGGGAAATCTTGGCGTCATGTATATCAATGGAGAAGGCGTGGCAAAGGATGAGGAGAAAGGCTTGTCGCTGGTTCGGGAGGCAGCGGAAGCAGGAGACGCGCACTCACAGAGGAATCTCGCTGTTATGTACAGGAACGGAGACATTGTGGAAAAGGATGCAGAAAAGGCAGTCGAATGGTTGACGAAAGCGACCGAACAGGATCACGTGGAAGCGATGATGCTTTTGGCGAGAATGTATTTAGACGATGAATACGGAATGAGGAAGCCTGAGAAGGCAGCGTATTGGCTGAGGAAAGCCGCTGAGCAGGGAGATGCAGGAGCTCAATACTGTTTAGGGTTGCTTTACCTGAAGGGGATAGGAGTGTCGAAGGACAAGTTTGAGGCTTCTCGGTGGTTTGAAAAAGCGGCGGCGGCCGGATACGAGGAAGCGAAAGAGGAATTAAAGACCATCGATAGGAATTGAGCGGTTAGGGAAAAGAGAAAGGATCACACGTGTCCCAATAACATCTTCTCTGGGATCATTCAATCCATTCCCCCAGGGCAAACGCGGAGCGTTTGCCTATTTACGAATTACGAATTACGAATTACGAATTAGAAAATTCCGCGCGCAAGCGCGCTAAATTTTACATCGTACATCGTCCATAGTACATCGTACATGATTCCGTCCATCGTACATAACCAATGGCTTATGTTACATCGCTCACCGATAACTACCTGTTGGGATCGCGTTTTTCTTGGGACGGATGTGAGAAAAGATACGGTGAAAAAGCTGGCAAGAAGGAGAGGGATATGTTACGCTATGTCGCATGAGGAGGGTAACGACAAAGAGAGAGCTCAGGGCAGCTCTCAGTATGAGTGCTCAAGGGGGAGGGAAGAGGCGTGTGCTCGTGCCCACGATGGGCGCATTGCATGCCGGTCATGCGGCCTTGCTTCGGCAGGCACGTGAAATTGCGGGGGAGGACGGCGTTGTAGTTGCCAGCGTGTTTCTCAACCCCACGCAATTTGACAGGGCAGGGGATTTGGCATCCTATCCCCGTACCCCGGATGAGGACACGGCTATCTGTGAAGCTTGTGGGGTGGATATCCTCTTCATGCCGGACGCTCAGGAGATGTACCGCTCGGATCGCAGCATGAGCGTGGAGGAAACACAACTTTCGCGCGTGCTGTGCGGGGCAAAAAGACCGGGGCATTTTGCCGGGGTTTGTCTCGTGGTGAGCAAGCTCTTCAATATGGTGCAGCCTTCAGACGCCGTCTTCGGCAAGAAGGATTTTCAGCAGCTGGCCATTTTGCGGCGCATGGTGAGAGATTTAGATTTTCCCATCCATCTGCACGGCGCCCCCATCGTGCGGGAGAAGGACGGGCTCGCCGTATCCAGCAGGAATGTGCGATTGAGCGCACAGCAAAGAGCCAATGCCCCTCAACTTTATGCCGCCCTCGTGAGAGGACGAGAAGCCTACATGGGCGGAACCCCGGCGGGGAGGGTGTGCGAGGAGGTGCGGCGGGATTTGGAGTCCTTACCGGAGGTGAGGGTGGATTATGTGCAGATGGTGCATCCGGACAACCTGCTTGACATCGAGCCTCAGAGTTCCGGGGAATTGCCGGCTTTGCTCGCGGCTGCGGTGTTTTTCGGAGAGGTGCGCTTGATTGACAATGTGGAAATAATTCAAAATTAAGATCATGATACGTGCGACAGATCTGCACCGCAGTTACAGCATCGGCAGCAAGACCGTGGAGGTGCTGCACGGCCTCAGCTTGCATATAGCGCGTGGGGAAAAGGTTTTTCTCTGCGGACCGAGCGGGGCCGGCAAGACAACGCTCATGTACACCCTGGCAGGTTTGGAGGAGCCACAGCAGGGAGAGGTGCTCGTTGACGGACAGAATATCTACGAACTCAGCCTGCGCCGTCGCGCGCTCTTCCGCAACAAGATGATGGGCTTTATCTTCCAGAATTACATGCTCATGCCGGAGCTCACCGCGCTGGAGAACGCTTCCCTTGCCACGGCTATTGCAGGACGCGAAGCAACGGATCGAGTCGTCTCCCTGATGGAGAGAGTGGGCTTGGCCGATCGTCTCCACCATCTTCCCAACGAACTCTCCGGCGGAGAACAGCAGAGGGTTGCCATCGTTCGGGCGCTTGCACACGATCCTTCCATCATCTTTGCCGATGAACCAACGGGCAACCTGGATTCTCGCAACGGAGCCCAGATATTGGATCTCCTCTTTGAACTGGCTTCGGAGGGAGGGAAGACTCTCGTCATCGTCACCCATGACGCGCAGATAGCCTCCCGCGGCGACAGAATCCTGACTGTTCGGGATGGCGTCGTCACCGCCTGACTTGGAGTCATGGACGGAGGCGAGCGGAGCTCGCCTATTTACGATTTACGATGGACGAATTACGATATGGGAGTTCGGCGGCTACGCCGCGAATTCGGCAAACGAGAAGTCTTCTTGCGAGCCATCATCATGATGACCGCTGGTTGTCGTGATTTTTGATGTGTATCAACTGTGATATCAATCAATAAGAGCATCCTTTCTGTTGATGAACTTATCTCAAATGCGTTTGCCCTGCATACTTCTTCTCTCTTTCGCCTCCATCTGTCCGCGACTTCGTCTATCGTTTTGCCTCCTTCTAACTATCATCCCGCTCTGTTCTCAGAATCCCGCTGCGCTCTCGCTCCGTCAGATTGTGCTAACGGCGCACGAATTTTCCAAATCGTAAATCGTAATTCGTAAATCGTAATTAGGCACCTCCGGTGCCCCCGCTCACCGATGACCGCCTGTTGGAAGCGCGTTTTTCTTGGGACGGGTGTGGCGTTTGCCCCGGGGAAGTATGTCATAAAAGGGGTCGGGGAAGGGAAAAAACGAGAAATGGGCTTGACCGAAGGGGAAAGAATGCTGTACAATGACGACCGTCAAACGACCCTTCAATGATCATGAAGAAGTTTTCAACTACGCTGTCGGTTATAGCCGTTGTCATCGGTGCCATGTTTGCTACCGTACAGGCTGAGGTAAAGATTGCCTCGGTCAACATGACGGATCTGAATATCATGTTCTACAAGCGCACCGAGGTGGAGGTGAGCCTGCGCAAGCAGGAGGCTGCCATCAAGGAGGAGATTGCTGTGCGTGAGCAAAAGGTGAAGTCCTTGGTTGAGCAAGCCCAGAGCATTCAGAAGAAGAGTGACCCAACGCTCTCGGAAGAGGCCATGAAGAAGTTGCGGGAGGAAGCAGCTTCTGTGCAGAACGAGCTGGCCGCCGAAGGAGAGGAACTCAAGACCTTTGTGCAGCGCCGCGAGATCGCGTTCCGCGAGATCGCCCGTCGCGAGCTCAAGTTGCTTTCCGATGAACTGCATGCCACGGTGCAGGCAGTGGCCGCCGAGGAGGGAGTGGATCTGGTGATCGACTCTTCGGCTGTGAGTCCTCGCTTCGGGTACAGCGTGTTCCCGTACGTGAAGCCGACACTTGACATCACGGAGAAGGTTCTTAAGAAGCTCAACGTCGGTGCGCCGGCGGATTTCGATGCTCAGGCTGAGTTGAAGCGCGTGCGCGGCGAACAGCAGCAGCAGCCCGCCGAGGGTCAGCAGAACTGATCATCTTTCACACCGGAGAGAGTGGGTAGTGTCGTGTGGCGCCCCTCCTCTCCGGTTTTTTAACATCCCCCCCAACAAAAGGGAAGATGACTCTCTCACTCGAGGAAGTAATACGTCTGACAGGAGGCAGGCAGGTAACTCCCCCGGATGTCGGCGCCGATGCGGCGATCACGGGGGTGGCTACTTTGTCTGAGGCCGGGTCGGGAGAGGTGTCTTTCCTCGGCAACGAGAAGTACTACAAAGACTATTTGGCGACGAAAGCCGCGGTTGTGATCGTGCCTCCCGGCGTGCCGGATCATCCGGCGGGAGTGGCGCTCATCGAAGCGGAGAACCCGTCGCTGGCGTTCAATGCCCTGGTGGACGCCTTCATGAAGGTGGCAAACGAGTTCGTCCCGGGGGTGCATCCGAGCGCTGTGGTGGATCCGTCTGTTGTCATGGATGCCACGAAGGTGCGGGTGCAGGCAGGGGCTGTCATTGAAGCGGGAGCTGTCATCGGGGACGGCAGCGATATAGGTCCCGGCTGTGTGGTGGGCAAGTACACCAAGATCGGTGAAGATTGCCGACTCTACGCACGAGTTGTCGTGCGTGAGCGGTGTATTTTAGGCAATCGCGTCGTGGTGCAGCCCGGAGCAGTGATCGGATCTGACGGCTTTGGCTTCTTGCTCAACAAGGAGACGGGGCGTTATGATACCGTCGATCAGGTCGGAATTGTCGTGATTGAGGATGACGTCGATATCGGAGCCAACACGACCATCGATCGGGCTCGTTTCGGTCGCACGGTGATCGGCGAGGGGTCCAAGATCGACAATCTCGTGCAGATAGCTCACAACGTAACGATCGGCAAGCACACCGTCATTGTTTCCCAAAGCGGAATAGCCGGTAGTTCACATCTCGGCAATTACGTTACGGTGGCTGCTCAGTGTGGCATAGCGGGACACCTGCATATCGGGGATCAAGCGATACTCGCGGCGCGCACGGGCGTCATGTCGGATCTTGCCGGGGAACAGCCCTACTGGGGGTCTCCATCAGCTCCGTACAAGGATGCCATGAAGCAGTACGCAGCAATAAGGAAGCTGCCGGAGGCTCTCAAGGTGATGCAGGAACTACGCAAGGAAGCCGAGGGACTCAAAGCTAAGTTCACCAAGAAAAAGCATTGGTGGCAACGAGGGTGAGATTTTTCAGACCAAGGACACATGATATCCGCCGAATTGTACCGCCCGAACGCAGCAATCATCTACCAGCGAAGCAATGGGGATGTGCTGGTGTGTGAGCGGGTGAAGCCGACGGGTGCGTGGCAATTTCCTCAGGGAGGAGTGCGCAAGGGGGAGACCGCACGTGATGCGGCCTGCCGGGAAGGAATGGAGGAGACGGGGTTTCGTCCGAATGAGTACGAGGTAGTGGAGGAACACGGACCGTATCGCTATGATTATCCTCCGGCAGAGCGAGAGCGAGTCCTGCGGAAACGTGGGATCCCATACGCCGGACAGGAGCAGCATTATTTCCTCTGCCGCATGAACGATGATGCCGCGGAACCTTGGCTGGACTACAAAGAGTTTTGTAATTATCGCTGGGTTCAGCCCGGGGAATTTGACCTGAACAGCCTGCCTGACTTCAAACGGGATGTGTACCGCTGCGTGATGCGGGACTTTTTCGGCATCGAAAAAGAGTGATGCAACCCATTGCTTTCATACGATCTCCCTACGTGGAGAAATTCGGCGTGCCTCGGCAGAGCGGGTTGGCACCGCATGTGCTCAGTCGGGTTGAGTTTGAAGAACCGTACAGACAGCCTGAGTTCGTGCGCGGACTGGAGCAATTTTCCCATCTCTGGCTTATCTGGGGCTTCCACCGTCATGTAGGGGAACCGGTGCACCCCACGGTGAGACCGCCCCGTCTGGGTGGAAATGTGCGGGTAGGAGTTTTTGCCACGCGTTCTCCGTATCGCCCGAATGCGCTGGGTCTGTCGGCTGTTCGGTTGGTGGAGGTGCAGGACGGGGCGCTCGTGATAGCGGGAGCGGATATGGTGGATGGCACTCCCGTGTATGACATCAAGCCCTATTTGCGTTACGCGGACTGCATTGAGGACGCCACGGGAGGCTACACGGACACGAAAGAAAGGAAGCTGCTGGAGGTTGTGTTTCCCGAGCAACTGCGCCCACAGGGGATGACTGAGCTGCAGGTGCAAGCTCTGCGCGAACTTCTGGCTCAGGATCCGCGCCCGGCTTATCAGGAAGATCCGCAGAGAATTTACCACCTGATTCTTGCTCCCTATGAGGTTGACTTTTCCGTGGAGAAAGAGGTGGCGAGGGTGTGCGCTATACGTTGCTACAAGCCATGAGCTGTCTGGAGCAAACATTTGCCGATCACGCTCCCTACCGCGAAGGTGAGGGAGAGGCTCTGTGCGTCTGCCGTGACGGAAAGGTGGTTTTGCACCTTGAGGCAGGGGAGTCGTCTCCCGGGATTCCATGGCGGCAGGATACCCTTGTGCCCATTTTTTCCGCCACAAAGCCCGCGGCGGCGGCGTGTCTCCTGCAGGCGATGGCTGAGAGGGGGCTGACCGCTGATGCAGAGGTCGGTGAGCTGTGGGCAGTTTTTCCGGCTCCGCATTGCAGCGTGGGGCAGCTGCTTTCACACCAGGCTGGGCTGGCTGCCTGGACTCGGACGGCTTCCGTTTTTGACCCCGCTTCCTGGAGAACGGCCATTGAGAGTGCAACTCCCGCTTGGCAGCCGCCACAGCACGGTTATCACCCGCATACTCTCGGTCCCATGGTTGATGTGCTCATGGAGCTCGTCTGCGGCAAGCGGATAGGTGCATTTTGGGAGGAACGCGTGCGCCGCCCCCTTGGGTTGGATTTTTTCATCGGTCTGCCGGAGAGCGAGTTTTCGCGGGTGGCGGTGCTTCAGGCGCCTCGGTTGCACGGAGCCATGCCACGCTCCGCATTCTACAGAGAATACTTTGACTCGCGCTCTCCCATTTATCGAGCTTTCCACAGCGTGACCGGCATGGATTCCGTTCGTGATATGAACACCCCGGACGCATGGCACTGCGCTTGTCCGGCGCGGGGAGGGGTCGCCTCAGCAACGGGTCTCGCCCTCTTTTATCAGACTCTTATGGGGTCACGTCCACAGGATGAGATCTGTCCCTTCTGTGAGGAAGTTCGGGGACGCCTCTGCCACGAGGAGGTGCGTGGTTGGGATCTCACCCTGCTGCAGCCCACGGCCTTCACCTGCGGCGCCATGTGTGCACCCGAGACGCTTTTCGGACGCGGAGGTTTCGGACACGCCGGTGCGGGAGGATGCCACGCCTTCGCTGAGCCGCTTACCGGTTGTTCCTTTGCCTATGTCCACAACGGAATGCAGCTGGGTGTGCTCCCGGGTGAGAGAGTCGAAGATCTCGTCGATGCTTTCTGCCGGGACTTCTCCGAGGATGGACCCCACCATTCCTGATGAAAATAATTTTCATTGGAACGAATTTAGGCTTGATTTAGGGAGAGAAATATGGTTTACTCAGCGCGCACGAGATATTGCCGCTGTAGCTCAGTGGTAGAGCAACGCATTCGTAATGCGTGGGTCGTCAGTTCAAATCTGACCAGCGGCTCTCCTCTTCCTACCGGGATGCGGCTCTGTCTCTGCAAAGAAAGCCTCCGTAGCTCAGTTGGTAGAGCAGCTGACTCTTAATCAGTTTGTCCACGGTTCGAGCCCGTGCGGGGGTATAGGTTGGTACAAGAGATGCTTCGGCCGGTAGGGCGCAGGTGCGTTGTTTTCTTTGTTTCAGGCTTTGCCTGAGCCGCCACATTGAGGGCAGATGAAACCGGCTGCGTTTTTCCCTTCGCCATGACAGAGGGGACAGAGGGACACCGGCTCCGGAGCGGGACTCGGAACGGGAGGAAGCTCGGCAGGTTGGGTCGGTTCAGCAGGTTGCGAGGGGGTGGGCTCTTGCTCAGTGTCGTCCGCGTCTTGAGCGCTTTCCAGACAGCACAGAATGAGCACGACAATAACGCCGATGCCGGTGAGACCTAAGAGGATGAGCCAGGGGCTATATCCGGCGTCCCGAAGACGGCGAACCGTGGCGCTGATGCAGACAAGGAAGAGCCAGAAACAGAAGATGCCGGTAAGGAACTCGAGCAGCATCAAGAGAATGCTGACAAGAGCAACCACGATGTTTGCGCAAAAACTCCCGAGCAAAACGTTCAACAAGCCAAAAAGAAGGGAGAGAGCATAGGCCAAGAAGGAAACGATGATTTTTGCAACGCATCCGATGAGGGCAGCTAAGAGGACGGTGAGCCAGTATTTGCTCATTCCCATGCGTCCTTGGAAATGCACGTTCATCTCGAAGGAGTCGGAATCCCGGAAAAAGCCGTTCACGGCATAATCGCAGAGCTTTCTATACAAAGAGACCCACCGTTCTTGGCGCGATGGAGAAGGATTGCCGGAAGAGTCTTCCATGCAACCATCGTAATGAAAGCGGTTGGAAAGTCAATGCAAATTGAGTGAATTTTGTGCAGTTTTTTTTGAACAAAACTTCAACCATCGGGTATCCAACAGGCATGATGAACAACAACCTTACTACAAAACTGATGGAGGGGCTGCAAGCAGCTCAGAGGGCTGCGCAGTCCGCGGGTCGCGCGGAAATCCTCCCGGCTGAGGTCCTTCTCGCTCTCCTGCAACAAGAGGGCGGTGTGCTGGCCGCTGTGCTTCAGAAAGCCGGTGTGCAGCCTCGGCGTGTGGAGGGAATGCTGGAGCGGGAATTGGCTCGTCAGCCGCGACAGCAGGGAGGTGTGGCTCAAAGTCCGGGCATAGGAGCGGCGCTGGATCGTGTCCTCACTGCGGCAGAAGAGCAACGGAAGTCGATGAAGGACGACTATCTGAGCGTGGAGCATTTCCTGCTGGGTGTGTACGAGGCGGATCCCTCTACGGCGAACGTGTTGGAACAGAGTGGACTTACGAAAAAGACGTACATGGAAGCGCTCAAGGAGGTGCGCGGCAACCAGCGCATCACCGACCAGGATCCCGAAGAAAAATACCAGACGCTTGAAAAGTACGGTACCGATCTCACGGCGCGCGCCCGGCAGGGGAAAATTGACCCCGTTATCGGACGCGACAGCGAGATCCGCCGGGTCCTGCAAATTCTCTCCCGACGCACCAAGAACAACCCCGTGCTCATCGGTGAACCCGGCGTGGGCAAGACCGCCATAGCGGAGGGTCTTGCGCGTCGCATCGTGAGTGGCGATGTGCCCGAGGGAATGAAGAACAAGCGTCTCGTCTCGCTCAATATCGGCTCCATGCTGGCAGGCGCTAAGTACCGCGGCGAATTTGAGGAACGTCTCAAGGCTTTCATCAAAGAGGTCACCTCCAGCAATGGCGAGATCATTCTCTTCATCGATGAGCTGCACACACTCGTTGGTGCCGGAGCCGGCGGCGACAGCTCCATGGATGCGGCCAACCTCCTCAAGCCCGCTTTGGCACGTGGTGAACTCCGCACCATCGGCGCCACCACCCTGGACGAATATCGCAAGTATGTCGAGAAGGACGCCGCGCTGGAACGCCGCTTCCAGCCGGTTTATGTGGACGAGCCGAGCGTGGAGGACACGATCGCTATCCTGCGCGGACTCAAGGAACGCTACGAGGTACACCACGGCGTCCACATCACGGATGGCGCGCTCGTTGCGGCGGCGACCCTGAGCAACCGCTACATCTCGGATCGCTTCCTGCCGGACAAAGCCGTGGACCTCGTGGATGAAGCAGCTGCGAGGCTCAAGATCGAGCTGGACAGCATGCCGGCGGAAATTGACGAACTCAACCGAGCGGGGATGCAGCTCGAGATGGAGCGTCAGGCTCTGGAAAAAGAAAAGGATGAGGATTCGCGTCAGCGGCTGGAAAAAATCACCAAGGAGCTGGCGGACAACAAGGAAAAATGCAATGCGATGGTGGCGCGTTGGAAGAGTGAAAAGGAAGTGGTGGAGCGCGCTCGCGCCGCCCAACAGAAGATCGATTCCCTGCGCAATGAAGCCGAGCAGGCTCAACGGAAGGGTGATCTCGGACGCGCCTCGGAAATCCTCTACGGCGAGATTCCCTCCGCCGAACAGTCTTCCGCCGAAGCCCGCAAGGCTCTCGCCGATCTGCAGCGGAGCGGAGAAGGACTCCTCAAGGAAGAGGTCACGGAAGCCGATATCGCCAAGGTGGTGTCCACCTGGACAGGTATCCCCGCTACCAAGCTGGCCGAAGGGGAGCGAGAAAAACTTGTGCACATGGAGGAACGCCTCGGTCGGCGTCTCATCGGACAGAAGGACGCTGTGAAAGCTGTGGCAGACGCTGTGCGTCGGTCTCGTGCCGGTTTGCAGGACGAGCATCGTCCGCTCGGCTCCTTTATTTTCCTAGGGCCTACCGGTGTCGGCAAGACCGAGTTGGCAAAAGCTTTGGCCGAGTTCCTCTTCGATGACGAGGCAGCGATGGTGCGGCTCGATATGTCCGAGTACATGGAGAAACACAGCGTGTCTCGTCTCATCGGCGCACCTCCGGGGTACGTGGGGTACGACGAGGGGGGACAGCTCACGGAGGCTGTCCGCCGCCGTCCTTACAGTGTGGTGCTCTTTGATGAGATTGAGAAGGCGCATCCGGACGTGTTCAACGTGCTGTTGCAGGTGCTCGACGATGGACGCATCACAGACGGACAAGGACGCACGGTGGACTTCACCAACACCGTCCTCATCATGACGAGTAACATCGGCAGCCGCTTTATTCTCGATGAGCAGGACGTTGCTCAGCGCAATGAAAAAGCTCTCGATGCCCTGCGCGGTCACTTCCGCCCCGAGTTCCTCAACCGTGTGGACGACATCATCATCTTCGATCGCCTCTCCGAGCATGACCTCAAGCGCATCGTCGATATCCAGCTGAACCGCGTGCGCAACCGCCTTGCCGCCCGGGGGCTCAAGCTCGAACTCTCCGATGCCGCGGCAGACCTCGTGGCAAAACATGGTTACGATCCCGTTTACGGTGCGCGTCCTCTCAAGCGAGCCATCCAGCGTGATATCCTCGATCCCCTCAGTGTCGCTATCCTTGAGGG
>CANPXA010000042.1 GCA_947585525.1 uncultured Akkermansia sp.
CAACTCGCTGAGTTCGCCGGTTTTTGTATCCTTCAGTTGCACACCGCACAATTCGCCGTTTTCTCCCTTCCTGTAGGCAGCGATGCCGGTGTTCCAGATGGGTTGGATCTTCTCGTGATTGAGCACACGCTGCTGCATAACGGCGCTCGCGCGCAGGGTGTCACGCCGGTGGAGCAGGTACACCTTGCTCGCGAAACGAGTGAGGAAAAGAGCCTCTTCGCAGGCGCTGTCACCTCCGCCTACCACACACACGGGGACGTCGCGGTAAAATGAGCCGTCACAGGTAGCACAGGCTGTGAGCCCGTGACCGATGAGCTCCCTCTCGCCATCCAGCCCCAGATAGCGCGCCGCCGCTCCGGTGCAGATGATGACGGCTGCAGCCTTGTAAGCCCCGCTGGAAGAGGTGACGACAAACATCCCGGTGCATTCCTCTCGCGCGATGGATACCACGTCCTCATACACAAATCGGGCGCCGAATTTTTCCGCCTGCTGACTCATGTTGAACATGAGATCCGGCCCGTTGATTCCCTCCGGGAAACCGGGGAAGTTTTCCACTTCTGTCGTGGTCGTGAGTTGACCTCCGATCTGTCCTCCCGTGAAGACGAGCGGTTTGAGATCCGCCCGAGCTGCATAGATAGCTGCCGTGTAGCCTGCCGGCCCTGTCCCGATGATGATGAGTTTCTCGTCCACGTCGCGTATCCTACCACAGCGAAACCTCCTTTGCAAGCTTTCCTATCTCCCCCAGGGCAAACGCATTAGGAAATGCGTTTGCCTAATTACGATTTACGAATTACGAATTACGATTTATTAATAATGTGCGCATTGCGCAGATTTTTTGGGTTGTTAACGGATGCAGAGTATTCTTGAAAACCATCGTCACAATGACCGCTTGTTGTTATGATTTTTGATACGTATCAACAATGATATCAATCAATAAGAGCATTCTCTCCGTTGCTTCGCTTTTCTCAAATGCGTTTGCCCTGCCGTTTATGCTGTACAAAACAGGGTGTGCGCAATATACTGAGCCGGGAAAAAACAACAGATGACAAAAGGATACTTAAAGACGTGGATTTTAGTCGTATGGGCTTGTGTTTGTTGTGGATTGGCCGAGGCGCAAGAGGCGGTTAAGGTGTGTCCCTCATGCGGGGGAGCCGGACGGTTAGCGAGCAGTGTCTGTGTGCAGTGTAAGGGACAAAAGGTGGTGCGGGAGAATGGCAACCTCGTCAACGGGATGCCCTCCCGGGTGAGGAGCGGTTTGGCTCGGGATTCGGAAAATGGTTCCGTTTTCGTCTGCCAATCATGCGGAGGAACCGGACGTATGCGCTCAGGCGGAACGTGCCTGCAGTGCAAGGGGCAGGGGATGGTGCGTGCCGATGGAAGTATGCTGAATGGAATTCGCACCGGGGCACGGGACGCCATCGTGCCTGACAAGCCGCATGTGCACGTCATCACCTGTCCGGACTGCGATGGCAGAGGGTATCGCGGCACAGCATCCAATTTCCCCTGCCTGCGCTGTAAGGGACGCGGTCTCGTGCGTGAAGATGGCTCAGGCTTTTAATGGACTCACATTAGCCGCAGATTGAGCGCGGGAGGGGAGGTAGAATTCATGCATGAGAATTCTCCTGATGCAGGCTATGAGCCAAGGGAGGCACGTCCATGTCCAAGGCGGAAATGCCACGCTTGGAATCGATGAGGCAGGGGGCTGCTTCGCCAGCAAGGGGGGACTTTCAATTGAGTGTCTGAGACATCGTTCATCGTCCATCAGTCGGCGTCTCGTCTCCTCCGTTTCTCGCCTTGTCACAAAAGGTTTGACATTTGCGGGAATCGCACTAATATCGGCTCATGGCACAGCAAAACGCAATCAGCCCCTCTCGCGCCCAAGATTTCCCGGAGTGGTATCAACAGGTTATCAAGGCAGCGGATATGGCGGAAAACTCTGAAGTACGCGGCTGTATGGTGATCAAACCGTGGGGTTACGCCATCTGGGAGCTTATCCAGCAGCAACTGGACGCAGAGTTCAAACGCACCGGGCACACCAATGCCTACTTCCCCTTACTCATCCCGATCTCCTACCTGGAAAAGGAGGCGGAACACGCCGAGGGTTTCGCCACCGAGTGCGCTGTGGTGACCCATCACCGACTGGAGGCTCAGAAAGATGCCGAAACCGGCAAAACAAAGATGATTCCCGCCGGAGAACTCACGGATAAATACGTCATTCGTCCGACCTCAGAAACCGTGATCGGCGCGGCGTTTTCCCGCTGGCTGGAGTCGTATCGCGACCTCCCGTTCAAGGTGAATCAATGGTGTAACGTGATGCGTTGGGAGATGAGACCGCGGATTTTCCTCCGTACCACGGAATTCCTCTGGCAGGAGGGTCACACCGCGCACGAGACCCGCGAGGAGGCGGAGCAGGAGACGGCCACCATGCACAAGGTGTACGAGGATTTCCAGCGGGATGTCTTGGCGGTAGCTTCCATTCCCGGCGAAAAGACCGAACACGAGCGTTTCCCCGGAGCTGTGCGCACCTACACGGTGGAGGCCATGGTGCAGGATCGTAAGGCAATCCAGGCGGGCACTTCTCACTTCCTCGGACAAAACTTTGCCAAGGCTCAGAATATCGTCTTTGCCGGACGCGACAACGAGCGCCAGTTTGCTTGGACCACCTCGTGGGGCGTCTCCACGCGCATGATAGGGACGCTCATCATGGCTCACGCGGATGATGATGGTTTGATATGTCCGCCACGTGTGGCACCCAAGCAGATCGTCATCATCCCGGTGACCCCCAAGCCGGAGAGCCGGGATACCATTCTGACGCATTGCCGAGAATTGGCCCGAAAGCTGTCTGCGCAGCAATTTCACGGTATGTCTCTGCGTGTGGAGGTGGACGAGAGGGATTTGAACGGAGGCACGAAGAAATGGGAGTGGATCAAGAAAGGCGTGCCTGTGCGTGTTGAAATCGGGCCCAAGGATCTTGAGAAAGGCAGCGTGTGCCTCGCGCGCAGGGATCACCCCACCGGCGAGAAAGACTTTGTGAGTGAGGGCGATTTCATCGAAGGGGCGGTGCAGCTGTTGGAGGATATCCAGAGTTCGCTGCTGGAGCGGCAACGTTCCTTCCGTGATGCTCATATCCGCGCTTGCACGAACATCGAGGACTTCAAGAAGAATTTCGCCGGAGAAGGAGAGGCGGATTGGTTGCTCTGTCCATGGGATGGCTCTCCGGAGCAGGAGGAGGAACTCGGTAAGAGTCTGCGCATCTCCATTCGCTGCATCCCACTGGGATCCATGGGAGAGGGACCGGAGGCGCCCTGCATCCTCACCGGTCGCCCCACCACGCGTCGTGTCCTCTGGGCCCGTAGCTACTAACACTCTTTCCATATTCTTCAGTACGCCATGGCTACTCTCGGATACTACAGACTTGCCGCCGTCGTGCCGCATATCCATGTGGCAGACGTGAAGGGCAACACGAAACTGCTTGTCGCGGGTGCGAAAGACGCCGCAGAGCAGGGGGCGCACGCCGTGCTCTTCCC
Organism: uncultured Akkermansia sp.; assembly: GCA_947585525.1. Classification (GTDB taxonomy): domain Bacteria; phylum Verrucomicrobiota; class Verrucomicrobiia; order Verrucomicrobiales; family Akkermansiaceae; genus Akkermansia. The sequence goes on from CANPXA010000042.1 coordinate 3,528, forward strand.
GGAGCTCAGTCTCACCGGCTACACCTGCGGTGATCTCTTCTTCCATACGGATATTCAGAGAGCCGCGCTGGATGGACTGCGCGAACTCGCCGAAGGCACAGCCGGACTCGGCTGCGTGGTGATCACCACCATCCCACTCGTGGTGCAGGAGGGACTTTACAACGTGGCGGCCGTCCTTCAGTCGGGACGTCTGCTGGGGCTCGTGCCCAAGAGTGTGTTGCCGAACTACCGCGAGTTTTACGAGCGTCGGCAGTTCCGTCCGGCAGCTGATCTGCGTGTCTGCTCTGTCTGTCTTGAAGGGTTCGGCGAGGTTCCTGTCGGTACCGACATTCTGTTCACCGATGGTGCAGGATTCACCTTCGGCGTGGAGGTGTGCGAAGATCTCTGGTCGGTCCTCCCCCCCAGCTCACGTCTGGCTTTGCAGGGAGCCCGAGTCATTTTCAATCCTTGCGCCAGCACGGAGATGGCCGGCAAGGCTCATTACCGTCGTCAGCTCGTCGCCCAGCAGAGCGGCACTTGCCTCTGCGCCTACGTCCTCGCTTCCGCCGGGGTCGGTGAGAGTACTCAGGATGTGGTGTACAGCGGTCATGCCCTCATAGCGGACAATGGACACATCGTCGCGGAGAACAAGCGCTTTGCCCGAGAGACAACCCTTACCTGCGCCGACATTGATCTGGAGCGTTTGGGTGCCGCGCGCTTGTCGGAGAGTTCGTACAACGAGAACCGCTTGCCGCAGGAGTGGCGCCAGGTGCGGTTGGTGCAACTGGAGCCTTTGTCAGCTGAGTGCGACCTGAGGTTCGCGCGTTTGCCCAAACGCCCCTTCCTGCCATCGCCGATCCAGATGGAGGAGAGGTGTGAGGATATCCTCAACATCCAGGCAGCAGGTCTTGCCAAACGCGTAGAACACATGGGAGCCGAACGTCTCATCATCGGTATCTCCGGAGGACTGGACAGCTCGCTCGCGTTGCTCGTGTGCGCCCGAGCCTGCGAGGCACTCAAGCGAGATCCCTCCTGTATCTGCGCCGTCACGATGCCGGGCTTCGGTACCACGAACCGTACGCACGACAACGCCGTGCGACTGGCGCAGCTGCTCGGGGTCACTTTTTCGGAGGTGGACATTCGTGAGGTCTGCAAGCAGGAGTTTTCCATGCTCGAGTTCGACCCCTCCCGTCGGACGACAACTTATGAGAATGTCCAGGCGCGCGCACGTACTCAGCTCCTCATGAACCTCGCCAATATGCACAACGGTCTCGTGGTCGGTACGGGCGATTTGTCCGAGATAGCGCTTGGCTGGTCCACCTACAACGGGGATCACATGAGTATGTACGCTGTCAATTGTTCCATCCCCAAGACGCTCATTCGTTGCCTCATTGCCCACGTGGGGCGGCTCTCCTCCCCGGAGCTTGCGGAGGTGCTCCTGGATATCATCGACACCCCGGTGAGCCCGGAATTGCTGCCCCCGGCGGATGACGGAACGATGGAGCAGAAGACGGAGGATGTGCTGGGACCTTACGATCTGCACGACTTTTTCCTCTACCACTTCATCAAGTACGGCGCCCCGAGAAAGAAGTTGCTCGCCCTCGCTCAAAAAGCTTGGGGAGAAGAGTACGACTCGGAAACTATTGAAAAAACACTCGATACTTTCCTCTCTCGCTTTTATTCCCAGCAATACAAGCGAAGCTGTATCCCGGACGGTCCTAAGGTGGGCACGATCTCGCTTTCCCCTCGCGGTGATTGGCGTATGCCCAGCGATGCTGCCCTGCAAGTTCGACCGGATTGAGCCCGACATCGAGCAGGTTCGCGCCGCGGCGATATTGAGGGTGAGCCCTCGCTGCTGAAGCATTCTGTTCGAGATTGGAGCTATCTTGAAAATAGAATGTCATAGAGAAAATTTTTGTTCGTTTTGCTCTCATTTCCAGAGTTATACATATCAAATTGGATCCCGTTCCTTTTAATGCGTTTGCAAAAATGTGCGAGGTGTGGTATGATGCGGGCGTTCAATATCCTATACCTATGGCCATCAAATTATTCATACCGGGACCGACCGTTGTGTCGGACGAGATCTTGCAGGAGCTCAGCAAACCGATGATCAGCCACCGTTCGAAAGCGGCGTCTGAGTTGCAGAAGCACATTTCGGACTATATGCAGAAGGTGCTTTTCACACAAAATCGCATCCTGCTCTCCACTTCCTCGGGTTCCGGTCTGATGGAGGGCGCTATCCGCTCCTGTACGGCGAAGCGAGCGGCGGTGTTTTCCATCGGCGCTTTCGGTGACAAGTGGTTCAAGATGGCCAAGACCAATGGCGTGCCGGCAGATAAATTCTCCAGCACGATGGGCGAACCCACCACGCCCGAGATGGTGGACGCTGCGCTCGCTACCGGCAAGTACGACCTCATTACCGTGACCCACAACGAGACTTCTTCCGGCATCCAAAACCCGGTGGAGGAGATCGCCGAAGTCATGAAAAAATACCCGGACGTGGTGTGGTGCGTGGACGCCGTTTCCTCGGCCGTAGGTTCCAAGATTGAGACGGATAAACTGGGCATCGACGTGCTCATCACCTCTACTCAGAAGGCGCTGGCGTTGCCTCCGGGACTGGCCATCTGCGCTGTGAGTCGCAAGGCTTATGATCGCACGGAAAAGGTGGAGAACCGTGGGCTCTACTTTGACCTGCGCAACCTGTGGGATTTCATTGATAAGAAGAATTATCAGTACACCTCCACTCCCTGCCTTTCACTGATGTACGCTCTGGATCGTCAGCTGGTGCATATCGTGGATGAGGAGGGGATTGAGGCTCGTTTTGCCCGCCATGAGCAGATGGCCCAATTCACCCGCGCGTGGGCGGATGAGTATTTCCGCGTGTATCCGAACCGCAAGTACCTCTCCAAGACTCTCACTGTCATCGATGCTCACCCCAAGGGTAAGGATGAACTCATCTCTATCCCGGAACTCAACAAGGCCCTCGCCGAACGCAACATGCAGATCGGTAACGGCTACGGTGACCTCAAGGATAAGACGTTCCGCATCGCTCACATGGGCGAGCTCACGATGGATGATATGAAGGAGGTCACCTCTGCCATCGTTGATATCCTTCATCTCGCTTGAATCTGCAACTTCTGATATGACTCCCCAATTCGTTCTCCCTTACCAGGTGATGTACTACGACACCGATTGCGGCGGAGTGGTGCACAATTTGGCGTACCTCCGCTGGGTAGAGGAGTGCCGCTCCAAGATGTCCATGGCCATCGGCATTGATTGGGCTCGCTTGGCAAAGGAGGAGAATAAGCACTGCGTGCTGGTGAGTCATGAGGTGCGTTATTACTCCCCCGCCTTTGTGGCGGATGAGATACATGTCCTGGGATGCGTCGAGTCCGTGGAAAAGTCATCCATCTACTTCAACTTTGAAGTCCGTCGCGCAGAGAATGACAAACTCTGCGTGACGGTGCGTCAGCGTCTCGCTCTGGTTCAGGCGCCCCAAGGTCGCCCCTGCCGTATTCCCGAAGAATGGAAGACCAAAGTGACGGGCTGTGACGCCTGAGAGACGGAATCATGGATGTCACATCCGTCCCAAGAAAAAAGCGATCCCAACAGGCGGTTATCGGTGGATGATGTAACATAACTCATTGGCTATGGACGATGGGAATTTTAGCGCGCTACGCGCGTTTTTGAGGAACGGAAGTATAATGGAATTTTCGAGAGCGAGGACTCGTTGATAGAAGAAAAGCATCCGGTGTTACGCTATGCCGCTTTGATTCAAGCTCGCCCATCGAGCACTTTGCCCCACCAAAACGCGCGTAGCGCGCATTATTTCCATATCGTAAATTGACGCTTCGGTACCGCACTACCTCAGCGCCCTTCGGGCAAAAGCTGCGCTTTTGTCCAACCGCCCTTATCGCCCGCTTCGCGTGCGCCCTACACGGAACCGTCGAGCGTCTTGACGCTTCGGCACCACCCTGCCTCAGCGCCCTGCGGGCAAAATGCTTGCGCCTTTTGTCCAATCCCACTCCGAGCCCTCGTGGGCTTTGTAAATCGTAAATAGCGAACGCATTTCTAATGCGTTCGCCCTGGATTGCCTTGCCATTCGTGTGATTTTGTGTACAATAAGGGCGTATGAATTCCAGATTTCAGACAGGCAAGAGACTCGTGCGGCATGGGCTGCTCGTACTGTTGTGCGGGATACTGACCGGCGTGGCAAGTCCGGCGAACGCCGCGCCCCGACGGACAACACCTCCGAGTAAGGCGCCTACGAATGCCGTGGTACCGGATAACCCAAAGTTTGCGGATTTCAAGGCTGCTCTCGAAAAGATGGTGAAGGAGCAATCAAGCAATTACGGGGAAGCCCTGGATATCTTGCTCAGCGCAACCGATGACGACGACTCCGTGATCCCGGTGTGGATGCAGGCAGCTGCAGCGCAGGGTAATGCAGCAGCAGAGCGCTGGCTGCTCAACATCCGACTCAGCAACATCCAGCCCGAAGAACTCAATTCCCCGGAAATTAAGGAAGCTTATCGCGGTATGCTCCGACTAGCAGACAAGGGGTACGTGCCGGCTATTCTCGATGTGAGTGAAGCCTTGCGCAAGGGGATAGGGGTGACAAAGGATGAAGCTGCTGCTCAGCGAAAGCTTATGGAGGCCTGCAAAGGGGGGAGCTTCCTGGCGCGCGTCCAGTGGCTCGTGAGCACCAATCGCCTCAATTCTTCCACCGATCAGGACAAACCCGAAGTCGCCTCAGAAGTTAAAAGAGGAAATCATTTCGTCATCTACCGCCTCGCCAATCTCACGGCCGATCCGGTCAAGAGGAACGAGTTGCTCATGAGCGCGGCTCGTGCCGGAAGTGCTGAAGCCTATTTTGCCCTTTCCGCGCTTATTTCTGCCAGCAAACCGAAAGAGAGTTTGGTCCTGCTCAATGAGGCTGTGCGCCTGTACAACCCGGATGCGCTTTTCACACTGGGTTCCGTGCTGATGAGCGATGAGGCAGCAACTCCCTTTTCGAAGGAGGCAGGTATCACGAAGGATCCCAAGAGAGCCCTGCATTTGCTCAAGTTGGGAGCAGCCCTCGGGAGCTTCCAGGCAATCCTGGTTCTGGGTCGCTCCTACTACGATGGCACGGATGCGGTGGAGCAAAACTACGAGAAGGCATACAGCTATTACAATTCGCCGAAGGTGAGCGGTTTTGCCGCCATCGCCACAGGACGTGCCATCTGCCTGCTCCTCGGTAAGGGTGTGAAGCAGGATGCCCCGGCTGCTATCAAAATTCTTGAGCGTGCCAACAAGGTGGGCTACGCCAATGCTGCACTCAGTCTCGCCTACGCCTACTATAAAGGTTTGGGGGTGGAGGCCGATGCTCGCCGCGCGGCAGACCTCCTCTCCGAAGCTGCTACCACCTCGCCGTCCGCCTACGTTTACCTCGCTTACATCACGGCCAAGGGTGGTCCTGGCCTTTCCGCTGATCCGGCACAAGCCCGACGCTTCATCCGCCTCGCTTCCATGGACATGGGTGATAAGGCTTCCCAACTCTACGAATCTCTCGTCACGAGCGGAAATTGGGAACCTCATCCTTGAACGAAGTCCAGGAAATACCATCGAAAAAATCCAACCGTATTCCCCTGTGGGTGAATGAACTCAAAGCCCTCAAGACGGCTTTGCTTGGCTCCGGACGCTTTCTAGCCAACAACTCGCATCGTTTAAAAATTCCGCTGCTCCTCCCCGCGCGTTAGCGCGCTAGCATTCAAATCGAAAATAAATCATAAATGAATTGTGCTACATTACTTGACAATAACTGCCTGTTGAGATCGCTTTTCTTGGGTCCCATGTGGCTTTACCACTCGGTAATTTGTCGATTCTGCGCATCCTCGTAGGAACCGACGATGATGCGTACGATGTCGATGATCTGCCAGATGAGGAATCCACCGGCGGTGATAAGCTGAATAATTCCGGAAATAATCTTGCCGGAGTAGAAGCGGTGCAGACCACCGAGGCCGATGATGAAGAGAAGGCAGGCCAAGATGAGCGTGATGGTGCGCGAACGGGGTGAAATAGAAATAGACATGGGAGTATGCTACCATCTCCTGACCCCGTGCGCGAGAAGATAGAAAAAATAGTTAGAAATGCCGATTCCTTTCGGAAATTCGATCATACGTAGCCCACAGACTGAACATCCTGATGAGGATGACTTCATTCAAGATCTATTTTAAATTTGGACGTATTTTATTTTACGTTTTGGACGGAATATTTTTATATTTTTGGCTGTTAGATTTCCAATCCATGGACAATGGACCAAGGCACCGGAGGTGCCTATGTACGATGTTGAAAATTAGCGCGCTACGCGTGGAGATGCAGAGCGAGAGCGAAGGTGGTGGGTAAAATCACGGTTTGTCGCTGCAAGGAAAGCGGTCGGAGTTAGGCTAAGCCGTCTTGCAGGCTTTGCGACATCGTCCATTATACATCGTCCATCGTACATAACCAATGGTTTACGCTGTATCATCCACCGATATCTGTCTCCTTGGTCGCTTTTTCATGGGTCGGACGGGGTTTCCATCAGAGCTCAATGTCGATGCCGAAGGTTTTACCGAGGTCGTCGGGGTCGAGGGTGGCGGCGGTATCGGCTGCAGGAGGGGCAATGAGGGCAGAGGGGTCAAGTGCACGGAGGACGAAGAGCAGGGAGGGGTCGCGGTCAATGAGGACTCCCGCGGCGTAGATGGCGGCGGCGGCGTGAGGGCAGGGCTCTGTCCAGTCCGGACAGGTGCAACTCATGTGCCAATCCCCCGGAGAAGGGAGAAGACCGTTCTCGGGGTCGCAGAGGGTACGCAGCAGTTCATCGTTCGCTTGACCCTCCAGCAGGGCCACCAGAGAACCCACATTCCCGGCACAAGCCGTGCGCAAGGCGAGGCGCTTTTCTTCGTCCAGAGGCTCAAGCGAGAGAGCAACCTCATAGAGTTCTTGCGCGGAGACGAGAGCACGGATGGAGCAGGGGGCTATTTCCAGATCCAGCACGCAGCCGTGGCGCAGCAGGGTGCGCCCGGGGGAGAGGCAAAGTCCGCCCGCTTCGCAGAGGGCGAGGTGGCGCATCCACGCGCTGCCCCAAAAGTGTTCTGCCAGCTTGCGAGAGGAAGCGACCACGGGGTGCAGTTCCGTGCCCTCGGCTGCGAGCTGCGCGGATCGCTCGTCGGCGAGGCGGGTGAGATCCGCCACTCGAAGGGGCACTGCATCCTCGCCCGCGTAGCTGCACATGGCGGGAGCAGAGTTAGTGAGTGACGGAGCGGAAATACTCCAATGTCGTCTTGAGCCCTTCCTCCAGCGTGTGCTGCGGCTTCCACCCCGCGGCAAGAAGTTTGTCTGCGCAGGCGCGGGAGTGCTTCACGTCTCCGGCTCTCTCCGGCAGGTGCACAATTTTGCTGGATGAACCGGCGGCAGCCACGATGATCTCGGCGAGTTTGTTGATGGTGATCTGACCGCCGTAGCCGACGTTGTTCACACCGGTGACTTCCGGGTGTTCCGCCACATAGG
>CANPXA010000043.1 GCA_947585525.1 uncultured Akkermansia sp.
TTTCCGGACTTTGCGGCACCGATTACCATGATACGGCGGTCGTGAGAAAGCGCATGCAGAACCTGTTCGACCGGTGCTCTGTATTCTTCCAAGCTCTCGTCATCGATCTCTCGACACAGAGCTTCGGCTTGCTCAGCCCAATAGCTGACCAGGCTTTCCTGCACGTTGTATGCTCGTCTCAACTCCACCGAGAGGCATTATAGACGGCGCCCGCTTCCTTGTCCATGATATTTTGGCAGGGTAAACGCATTTGATGGAAGAAGTGCATCAACAGAGAGAATGCTCTGATGGATAGATATCATCGTTGATGCCTATCAAAAATCATGACAACAAGCGGTCATCATGATGGCGGTTCGCAAGAAGCCTTCTCGTTCGCCAAATTCGCGGTGTAGCCGCCGAACTTTCCATATCGTAAATCAATTCATGGACGATGGACGATGGACGGTGTACGATGGAAGCAAAGCAGTGCGTCCGGTATGGCATAGTTCCTGACGCTTTCTCATTAACGACACACGTTGCTTAAAAATTCCGCTGCGCTTCTGCTCCGCTTCCCCGCGCGGAGCGCGCGAACATCCAAATCGTAAATCGTAAATCGTAAATCGTAAATAGGCAAACGCATTTCCTAATGCGTTTGCCCAGTGGCTAACAGTGATGGAAACTTGTCAAAAGATAGAAGAAAATGAGTTCAATATGAATCCGCTCATAGCAGAGGAAATGAATCGGCAGATCGGGATGGAGTTCAACGCGGCCTTCCTGTATTTATCCTTTTCCGTGTTGATGAATGAATACGGGATGCGTGGGGCAGGAAGATGGCTGCGAGCTCACTTCCATGAAGAATGCGGTCACGCCCTCAAAATCCTCGATCACATGGAACAGCGTCGTACTGAAGTTCGTATACCCCAAATCTCCACCGACTCCTACCCGTGGGAAACACCGGCAGACATCTTTCGGGTCGCTCTTGACCATGAAAAACTCGTCACCCATTCCATCCACCATCTTCTAACCCTCTGCCGCAGAGAGGAGGACTACGCCGGTGAGCTGCTCATGATGGATTTCGTCCGCGAGCAGCTGGAGGAAGAATGCCTTGTGAGCGATATTCTCCATGCCCTTGAGCGCTGCGGTCGAGATGAGTCGGCCCTCCTCCAAGTCGATGTCAAATTGGATGCCCTGGCAGCAGGTTAAACGCATTTTCCAACGCGTTGACCCAACGTGTCCCCTCTGGATGAAGGAAGTAAGCCGAAAAGACGGTATGACGTAAATGCAAACCTTTCTCTCCACACATCCCCCTCGTTTCATAAATTCCGCCGTGCTTTTGCTTCGCATCCCGCGCCATCGGCGCGCTAAAATCCAAATCGTAAATCGTAAATCGTAAATGAATTATGTTTTATCACTCGCCGATAACCGCCTGTTGGCATCGTTTCTTCTTGGGACGGATGTGGTTCAGATGCAGCTTTACAAAAGAGGGAAAATATGATAACTCGTAGTCGTAGGGGAGAGTGGGATCCATGCAAGAAAACATATTGATCATCAAACACGGGGCGCTCGGGGACATCGTTCTGGCTCTGGGTACGATGCAGGAGATAAGGCGACTACATCCGAATGCGCGGATGACGTTGCTGACGATGGCAAGTTTTGCCGGATTTGTGAAGGGAGTGGGGATTTTTGACGAGATACTGATTGACAACAGAGAGTCCTATTTTCACGTGAGGGCAACGGCACGAGTGATCGCTTCTCTGGTGCGTGGGAGGTACGATGAGATATACAATTTGCAAGAATCGCAGCGGACGAGGAATTACTTTGCTGTGCTCCGGTTGTTGGCACCGGCCGGAAAATGGAAATGGTTTGAAAGCCGAACGAATGAGTGCCACAGCATCATCAAAAAAAGCCGTTTGGGAGTGGGAAGCGATACGGTGACAACGGGTGGAATACCCCGCAAGTTGACGGATCTGAGCGAGATGCGTGGCAGAGAAGAATGGGGTGACCTGTTGCCGGAGAAATATGTGTTACTGATACCGGGCTGTTCGCCGAAGCATGTGTACAAACGCTGGCCGGTGGAGAACTACCGAGAAATCGTGAGACGTCTGGAGGGACGCGGGATATCGGCAGTTTTGCTGGGAACGGAGGCCGAGGCTGAGACAATACATAAGATAGAATCGGGCTTTTCGCACGTGGTGAGCATGGTGGGGCGTACCGCGCTGGAGGATATCCCGCAGCTGGCGCGCAGGGCGCTCGCCGTCGTCGGAAATGATACGGGAACCTCACACATGGCTTCCCTCTCAGGGGCATTCACCTTGGCGATCTTCGATCACCGCAATGAACGCTGTGTGTTGCGGGGCCCCCATTCCGTCAATCTTGTTTCCGAAGGGGGCGTGGAGCTCATCACGCCGGACGAGGTATGGCAGCATATTTCAGGGCGGTTATTATAAATGAAACGTTTGGAATTATGCCATGCCGTCTTGCCGGCTCTGCTTAAATCGTAATTCGTAAATAGGCGCCATCCGGCGCCTCCGGTCATCCGTGATTTTCCCGGAGATTTTCGATTTACACACGTTGGGAAATTGAGGTAGAATGAGAGTCATGAAGAGAATACTGCAAGGGATTGTCGCGTTGTTGACCCTGCTCTGTATTTTTGTCGAGGCGGCGCCTCCTCAGAATGAGCTGCTGTCGGCTATTGGAAAGAGGGTTTGGAAAAATGAATGTGCCGGCACCCTGCAGGGGTTGGTGAGTTGGAATGTGGGGGAAGATTTCCCTTCCCTAGGGATCGGACATTTTATCTGGTATCCCAAAGGAAAAAAAGGAACCTTTGATGAGAGTTTTCCCCAGCTCGTTGCTTACGCGGAACGCAGCGGGGTGGAGGTGCCGGACTTCTTCCATGGCGCTGCGCCTTGGCCGAATCGGACTGCATTTTTGGCGGATCGTACAGGCCTCCCCGGAGCTATGAGAAATTGGCTGGCGGGACACTTGGACGTGCAGGTCCATTTCCTCGCGGTTCGATTGCAGTCAGCTTTCCGCAGTATCCTCGCAGCCTCACGGGATCCGCGCTCGGTGCACGCCCGCTATACCACGCTGTCGCGTTCAGCCCAAGGTCTGTACTGCCTCATTGATTACGTCAATTTCAAAGGAGATGGAACCAAGACGAGCGAGCGATATAACGGACAGGGGTGGGGGTTGCTGCAGGTTTTAGAGGAGATGCGCGGGACACCTTCATCTCCCGACGAGGCGGCTGCAGAATTCAGTCGGGCTGCCGAGGTCGTGATGAGACGGCGGGTGAAGAATTCGCCACCTGCTCGTGGGGAGGTGCGCTGGCTGCCTGGGTGGGTCAATCGCTGTCGCACATACGCTCCGGGTAAACGCTGATGGACGTTAATTCGTTCCGGATGGAGAGGGGGAGGAGGCCGAAGACCCACCGCCTGCCCATAGTTTGATGGCTCCCTCGGCGTAGATGCCAAAAGACGAGGTCGGGTCTATTTCCTTGATCTCGTTGTAGAGGGAGCGGAGCATGGCGGGAGAACCTCCTTTATGACGCACGTGTCCGGCGAGGGTAGCGAGGATCATTTGGCGCTCAAGCGGGGTGTAAGGACCGCCGGCCAAGAGGTCACGGATGACAGTGGTGGCCTCGGAAATGGACATGGATTGCACCTTATCGACAAGTCCGGAGCTGACGGGATCGTATTCCTTGTGACCCGGAACTTTCAGCCCCGGGACATCGAGAGCCTTTTGGAGGGCTTTTTTCTTATTGTCCCCGGACGCTCGTTCCGACTCCTCAATCAATTTCTGTTGAATGGTAAAATTCTTGAGCAGAGTCGTGAGAGCTTTAGCGGCAGCCTCCGGAGATTCCATCTCTTCCTTGCTCTGCACGGCTCCCCGGAAGTTGCCCGCCCCGTCCATCACAAGGAAGCAGGGGATGCTCCACATCCCGCCGGGAAGCCATTTATTGCCCATCACTTTCTCGTATTCCTTTTTTTCCTTATCGTTGGGCTCTTGATAGACAGGAACCACCACCCATGATTCCTTGCCAAGGGCGTGCATAATTTCCTTGTTCCTGCTGCGGATGAACGTCTCGTACGTTTTGAGACTCACTTGGTCATAGTTGGCTCCATAGCAGAACAGGACGACCGGTTTGGACTTGCCCGCCTTCTTGAGGGCGTCTGCGTATGAGCGGGTTTGCGCCCCAAACACGCAGCCGGCACCGACGAGCAGAGTCAGACCTAAGATGATTTGGATTCCCATTCGATTCATAAATAAGATTAGGCTTTGCTTTTGTTGGATTTTCCGTAAACGTAGAAACCGATCATTTCAACAGCGGAGTTTTTATCATCGCCTTCTTTCACAAGACGAAGGTAGCGTGCATTGATTTTTGCATCTTGGAGGTCGAACCTCATGACGGTGCCGTCCAACTGCGTGGTTGCTGTTACCTGGGACCAGTTTTGTCCATCTTCTGAGGTTTCAAGGGTAAAACGTTGACCGTCTTGGATAGGTTTTTTGAAGAGAATGACGACTCCGTTGATCAACCCCCCTGTTTCAAGTTTCACTGTGACGGTTCCGTCTCCTCCCATGGGCATAGGGATGCTCCCGCCCGTTTTTTGGAGAACCCCCCAGTGCAGACAGCAGTTGCGTACATCTCCGTCACCAAGCTTATGTGAGGTGTGGATGAGACCTTTCGTGGAGATGACTTTCCCTGAAAAAGGACGGAATTTTAACTTGTACTTGGGGAAGTTCTTTTTGCATTTCTGCATGGCGAGCTTGCCGATAGCCTGAAAGGTGCGTACATCATTGTTTTCCGCGGCGGCGTACATAGCTTCTCCCAGACCGTTCCACGTGGCGTTTTGGTCTTTTTTGCCGGCGCGCATATGGGACATGGCGGAAGTAATGAGCTTGCTGAATTCCTCCTGTAAGGGGGAGGGTTCTTGGTCATCCTGTTGTCCCTCGCCGGAAGAACGGGCGGCAGCATCAAGACCCCAGGCCAGAACAGAGCCGGAATAATCCGGTTTGCTCATAAGGACGGAAAGTGCCGTTTTCATGTAGTCGAGCTTCTCCGCATCGGTTCGACATCCATCAAACTGTGCGTTGAGCAAAGGAGTTATATCCCAATGATGCACCCCGTAGCTGTCACACTTGTCGAAGAACGCAGCAAAGAGTTTGTTGCGTTCCTTCAGGTTGGGAACCAACGGGAGCAACTGTGGATACACGTAACGAGCCAGGAAGGTTGCGGCTGCATCGTGAAAATTTTCCGCGAGCGTGTCAGATATGCGCAGACAGAGGTCTGTCCAACGGGCTTTGTCTTCAGGGGCTTTTTGCTTGAGATATCCCGCAAAGGCTTGCCATGCGGGCCAGTTCAGGGGCTGCACGGCGACGGCTGCGTCAAAACCTTCGATGGCGCTGCGTGTGAGACGTCGAGCCGCCAGGAAATCCGCCAAGGCGGCTATGTGGTCGGAGACCAGGGTGTTGCCTCTGTCTTCATAGAGTTTTTGGGCGAGGATGAGGAATTCCCAATCATGGAGTCCCCAGAAAGTTTTGTGCATACTGTGTTGCCAGAAAATGGTGTAGCCTTTTTTCCAGTCTCCGTTGACACGCACGGTGTATGCGCAGTGTTTGGGTTCGCCCATGGTCATGGCCGGAATGCCTGCAGCCAGGGCGGCGTAGGCGCCGTAGTGCGAGCAAGCTCCGCACACGCCTCCGATCTCACGGTGCATGAGCGGGTGGATGTCGTTCATCGCCGCGCGCACAGGGGTCAGATAATCCGGTCCATGGACGTGATCTCCGAAGGCGTTTTTCATGCGATAGTGCAATTGATCGGTGGCGCTCAGGTAACGTTCCAGAGGAAGGCGCACGTTATCTCTTTCCCAGGCCAGGCACTTGGGGTTGCCCCATGTGTTGTGTTCGCGGTTGCCCGTTACGAATCGGGTGTCCCAGTAATGGAGCGTATCAAAGATCTTGTTGAGCTTGCCTTCTTTGTAGCTGGTGTTGTAGTAATCATAACGGGCAAGCATACCTTCCTGATCCCAGCCCTCACGGGCGAATTCCGTAGCCGCGGTCGTTGCTATACGACGCGAGGTCGGGTCCATCAGGTCATCCGGATGGTCAGAAAAAATGGCTGTCATGTAGCGCAGACCACGCCCCAATTTATCAGTCGGACCGGAGAACATGGTGTTGCAGAGCCACTCCGGGTCAGAGCTCAGGGTAGCGAGCAACTTGGCACCCATGGAGTGCTGGGCGACATCCTTGAGATCGCTCATGCCGGCTTTGCGGAAGAGAGAAATCAGTGCAACATCCTTGCGGTTTTCAGCCTCGCCCAGGAAGTGAATCATGTCTTCCGCGGTTGGCTTCTGACCAATCTTTTTCAGGACACGCTCCGCGACGGTTTTGTAGATTTTCACGGGATCCTTCCAGGCCTCTTCATTGAACTCCGGCGTGGGAGTTGTGCGGGGACGTTTTGCCTCTTTTTCGTCATCCTGAAGAGCGTCTGCCAGATTGCGAGCAGCAGTGGTGATGGCGCGTAGCTTTTGTTCTTGCGGTGCGGGGGGAACCACATCCGTCTGCCCCTCCACAGCCGGGGCGTCCTTTTCCTCGGCTATTCCGCGCAGATCCGGGTCGCCATCGCTGAACATGAAGGAATTGTCTCCATCTTCGGTTGTTTCCTCTTCGGTCGTCTCCTCTTCCTGAGCCGTGGTTTCTTCAAAGCCCTTTTGTCCATCGTCATCCGTCGTGTCATCAGGTGTTTCCGTGGGTGTCGTCTGTTCGGGCTGAGGTGTCTCAGGTTGAGGCTCCTCGGGCGTGACCTGGGGCACAGCAGGGGTGGGGGTTTGAACCACGGTCTTAGCCTGTTTTTGCCCTCCGAAATGGAAGACAGGGTACGACACGTAGCCCAGCACGACAGCCACGACTATTGCTATGATTAACTTGATGGATTTTGAAGACATAACGATTCCCTCAAGTCCTTATTCTATCCAAATCATACGCCCATGGCAAGTCAAGTCTGCCGTATACGCACGGAATTTTAGCGTTCGGATTCAGACTCCGGGAGGGAACTTGGAGCTGGCGGTCTCAAATCGACGATCTGCAGTTTGCCATAGGTTGCGGTTTTCTGACCGGGGATGTAACAGCGACTCAACTTACGCGGAGTGATGCGCGGGCTGCGGTAGTAGTAGCGGTACACTTCGCCGGTTTCCTTGTTGCAGAGAGCAAAGAGGGGCTCCCTGCGTCTCTCAGCCGGGGAAAAATCCTCGCATTTGCACACGGATCGTTCGTCCGGGATGCCGAGTTGGCAGCAGAAGTGATGCCAGGCTTCCCCGTGATTACGCTCCCGATAGTATTCCCATGCCAGGGCGTGGGCAAGTTCGTGCAGAACCGTGCGCCGAATGAGCTCAGGATCCCTGTGAAGATAGGATTCTGCAAAATAACGCGAGATGCTGATGACACGCTGATGAATCTTGCAGCAACCGAGTCGTCGCACGGCACGATCCCATTGCATACGCCAGCCCTCCGGTCCGCATATGTCGATGCAAGAGTGCGCGTAGGCTTCAACATCTGCCAAACTCCCCCATTCGCGAGGCTCCGGCAGCAGAACGAGTCCTGTCTCGCCGTCCTTCAACCTTCTCCTCATGTCTTGTATTGAAGCATGTTATCCCCCTTCCTGCAAGTGAAATCTGGGCAAACGCATTAGGAAATGCGTTTGCCTATTTACGAATTACGAATTGGAAAATTCCGCGCCGTTGGTGCAATCTGGCGGAGCGGAAGCGAAGGTGGTAAATGAAATCACGGGTTAGAACTGCAAGGAAAGCGACCGGAGTTATGCCATGCCGTCTTGACGGCTCTGCTTAAATCGTAAATAGGCACCGCCAGGTGCCCATGTGCCGGAGGGTCAAATGACGGTCCAGAGGCGTCCCTCGCTGCCGGGGATGAGACGGATGGGGAGGTCAAAGGCGCGCCGGAGGATGGATTCCGTGAGGATATCTTCTCGGGAACCCTGGGCGAGTATGTTGCCTTCGTGCAGGATGAGTCCGCGGTTAAAAACGGGAAGAATATCTTCAATGCGCTGGGTGATGAAGATGAGGGTGAGGTTGGGTCGCTGGTTGGCGAGGTCGGCGATGGTGCGCAGGAGGAATTCGCGTCCGGCGATGTCGAGGAAAACACTCGGTTCATCGAGGATCATGAGATCCGGATCCGTCATGAGTGCGCGCGCGATGAGCACTTTCACCTGCTCGCCGGAACTCATGGTAACGACGGTGCGATTCGCCAAATGCTCTGCTCGCAGATGAGCCAGCAGAGTCCTGGCACGCTCCACCTCCTGTGCCGACGGTTCGCGAAAGAGACCTATGGTTGCGTCAGGTCCGGAGAGGGTCATCTCCAGCCCGGTCCATGACCGATCGCCGAGCCACTGATGCATCAGCGGACTTACCCAGGCGATGCGGCGACGCAGTTCACGGATGTTGATGGAACCGAAACGTTTTCCCAGAACTTCCACCGTGGCGCCGAATAGGGGCCAGGAGTAACCCATGAGCATACGAACCAGGGTGGTCTTACCCGCCCCGTTCGCTCCGAGGATGAAACAACGCTCGCCGCGCTCGACATCCCAATTGATGCCGTGGAGAACTTCTCTCCCGGAGAGATACACACGGGCGTTCTGAACATGAACTGCAAGCATACGAAAAAGGCGCGCCCGCGCGGGAGGGGCGTGAAGCCGCCGACGTACGGACGCGCCATGTTATCTTGAAGTTGTCCGCATCAGTTGCGCTCAAAGAGGGCACGAATCTTCTTGCCCACAACTTCCGCCGGATGTTCGGCGAGAGCCGCTCGTTTCGCCTGCAAGTTGGGAGCGCCTTGGGCTGCCTCCTCCATCCAAACGCGCGCAAATTCGCCGGACTCGATGCGCTTGAGCGATTCTTTCATTTTTGCCTTTACTTCGGGACCGATAATTTGCGGACCGTTGTAGTACTCGCCGAATTCGGCTGTGTTGGAGATGACGGAGTTCATGCGCTGGATGCCGCCGGTGTAGATGAGATCGACGATGAGTTTGGCCTCATGCACACACTCAAAGTAGGCCATCTCAGGCGGGTAGCCTGCCTCAATCAACACCTCAAAACCGTACTTCATCAAGTCCACCATGCCGCCGCATAGGACATTCTGCTCACCGAAGAGATCCTCATAGGTTTCTTGTTCCATCGTGCATTCCAGCACGCCGCCGCGAGTGAGTCCCTCCGCCTTGGCAATAGCCAGCGCCACCTCGCGGGCGTGTCCGCTCGGGTTCTGGAACACCGCGACCAAACCCGGGCAGCCGAACCCCTCCTCAAACACGCGACGAACCTCCGTGCCCGGTCCCTTCGGCGCCACCATGATGACATCCACATCCGTCGGCGGAACGATCGCCTTGAAAACGTACGCAAAGCCGTGTGAACAACAGAGAGTCTTGCCCGCCTTCATGGCAGGAGCGATCTGCTTCGTGTACACCTCGCCGTGCTTCTCATCCGGCAGCAGCAGGTGGACGATGTCTCCCTTCTGCGCGGCCTCATCGACGGGCATCACCTCAAAGCCGTCCTGTACGGCGGCATCCCAGCTCTTGCCGGGACGCAGACCGATGATGACGTGTACTCCGCTGTCGCGCATACACAGCGCCTGAGCTCTACCTTGGGCTCCGTAACCGATGACGGCTACCGTTTTTCCGTTCAGGATGCTCACATCAGCGTCCTTGTCATGAAGAATATCCATAGCTATTATAACGGGTTGTTCGTTTCGCGCGCAGTTGCCCGCGCTCTTCCAGAGACTAGCACCGGAACCGAGGTATGTCAAGGGGAGACAAACCCAAGCAGACGCTTTTGAAAATGCGTTTGCCGGGGATCATTTTCAACTTGCAAACCACTATTTATTGATAGTGCGTTTGTTGTGTAGGGATGTGTTTCCGCTTCGTCGATTGAAAGGTATGAACAGCTTCAACTTTCCGGGTTAAAGCAGTGGTCTTCCCCGTAACCGTAATGTTCCGCCACGTAATCGACATCCTTGTCGCCGCGTCCGGAGCAATTCACCAGAATGGCGCCCTTGTTCATTTCGCGCGCCTTCCGCAAGGCGAAGGCAATGGCGTGGGAACTCTCCAGAGCAGGTATGATCCCCTCGTAACGCGAGAGTTTGAAGAAAGCATCGACCGCCTCCTCATCCGTAGCGCTCACGTACTGCACCCGCCCGAGATCACGCAGGTACGCGTGCTCCGGACCGACAGACGGGTAGTCCAGCCCGCTGGCTATGGAATAGACCGGCGCGGGGTTGCCCTTGTCATCCTTGAGCATAATGCTGTTAAAGCCGTGCATCACCCCCTCTGTCCCGTATGTCATGGAGGCGGCGTGATCTCCGAGTCGCTCGCCACGCCCCAGTGGCTCCACTCCGTAGAGCTCCACAGGATCATCCAAAAATGCCGGGAACATTCCCATGGAATTGGACCCACCGCCCACACAGGCACAGACGATGTCAGGCAAGATACCCGTCATCTCAAGAAATTGCTCCCTCGCCTCTTGTCCCACCACCATCTGAAAATCCCGTACCATCATCGGAAAGGGATGAGGTCCTACCACCGAACCAATGCAGTAAATCGCCGTCTTGTAATCCCTGAGGTACGCCTCAAAAGCGCTGTCCACGGCCTCTTTGAGCGTACGCAAACCGTGCTTTACGCACACGACATTGGCACCCAGCATCTTCATGCGCGTGACGTTCGGCGCTTGTTTGGCTATATCTACCTCGCCCATGTGTACTTCGCACTCCAGACCGAAATAGGCAGCTGCCGTAGCAAGGGCGACTCCGTGTTGTCCGGCGCCGGTTTCAGCAATAATCTTGGTCTTGCCCATGTACTTTGCGAGCAAGCCCTCGCCCATGCAGTGGTTCAACTTGTGAGCCCCGGTGTGATTGAGATCTTCGCGCTTGAGGTAGATCTGCGCTCCGCCGTTGAGTCGCGAAAGTCTTTCGCAGTGATACACCGGCGTAGGTCTCCCCTGGAACTGCTTACGGATGCGCCGCAGCTCATTGATGAATTGCGCCGA